>JALGWK010000108.1 GCA_025774205.1 bacterium | reverse complement strand
CCCCGGGACGCGCTCGACCGGCAGACCGATCGGGGGCGTCACCAGGGAGTAGTGGCGATCATCGCACCGGTCCAATACTCCGACCACCGGGAGATCATCGCGGCGGTCAAGAGTGATGGCGGCACCCCCCTGCTGGTGGTCCTCGATCATATCCAGGACCCGCACAACCTGGGCGCGGTCGCCAGGAGCGCTGAAGCTCTCGGTGCCCACGCCCTGGTTATCCCCCGGCACCGGTCGGCCTCACCGGGGGGGACCGCGGAGAAGGCGGCCGCCGGAGCCCTCCGTCACCTCCCGCTCTGCCGTGTCGCCAACCTCGCCCGGACCCTGGAAGAGCTCAAGGGGGAGGGTGTGTGGATCATGGGAACCGCCGGCGGGGAGGGCGTGATCCTGCGGGAGATCGACCTGACCGTACCGCTGGCGGTGGTAATCGGTGGAGAGGAGAAAGGAATGCGACCGGTGGTCAGATCGGCGTGTGACATGATCGCGTCGATCCCATTGTCCGGCATGACCTCGAGTCTGAACGCCTCGGTCGCGGCCGGTATCGTGCTCTATGAGATCTCCAGGCAGCGCGGAGAGGTTTCGATCTGATCATTCGGCCTGCGACAGGTTTCTGATCCCGGCCGGATAGAAAAGACTTGTGGGAAGACAGGTTGTTCGGGCATCATCAGATATTCTGGCCGGTTGTGACCGGCCGGGGTCTCCGGAAACCGGGGAATGACACAATCCAGGCAGGGGAGTGGAAATATCATGCCGATCGGTACTGTGAAGTGGTTCAATAACCAGAAGGGCTATGGGTTTATAAGCCAGGTGGATGGTCCTGATGTGTTCGCGCACTATACCGCTATCGCCGGAGAGGGATTCCGGACGCTGAAGGAAGGTGAGGAGGTTGAGTTCGAGATCACCGAGGGACTGAGAGTAATGACGGAAATGTGTCAGACGCGCCCGAAACCGTGACCGAGGATGATCCCGCAGATGAAACCGGTGAAGTGTCAGACGCGCCCGAAACCGCGACCGAGGATGATCCCGCAGATGAAACCGGTGAAGTGTCAGACGCGCCCGAAACCGCGACCGAGGATGATCCTGCAGATGAAACCAGTGAAGTGTCAGACACGCCCGAAACCGTGACCGATGATGATCCTGCAGATGAAACCGGTGAAGTGTCAGACGCGCCCGAAACCGTGACCGGGGATGATCCCGCAGATGAAACCGGTGAAGTGTCGGACACACCTGAGACCCTTGATGAGGATGAACCGGTGGATGAAGCTGGTGAAGAAACAACCGAAGAAGACCTCTGACCTGTCGGATAATGGCATGACCGGTAACCGTAATCGATCCGCAGCCTGCCTGCTTGCCGCCTTCGCCGCGGTGATGGTCCTCGGCGCCTGCTCTTCCTCCGACCAGAACAGCGGTCCGGTCACCCCGGCCGGTCTCGACGGGAATGAGATGTTCGGACAGGGTGACATGGAGTGGGTCCTCGAGAACATAGCGGTATTCCGCACCCGGACAGACCTGATCTCTACCGACCGGGAAGCGGCAGGCTACCTTGATGATCTCCGTGAACAGGTCACGATCCTGGTCTTCATGGGCAGTTGGAACGTGGACGCACAGATCCATGTGCCTGCCCTGTTCGCGACCATGAAGGAGGTAGAGAACAATCGGATCACTCTGCGGATCATTGGTCTGAACCGTCGTCTCGAGGACCGTGACGGGCTGGCATCACGATATGATGTCACCGCCTCCCCCACCTTCGTCGTTCTGCAGGGGAATATTGAAATCGGTCGGATCATCGAGGCCCCCTCCTCGAATCCGGCGGCGGATATCATGACCATCCTCCGCACAGGCCTGGGTGGTTGATCAGAAATGCTCCGCTCGCTTTGCCTTCTCTGTCTGCTCACTGCCCAACAGGATCCCGGTCCCGCCAACGGCAACGGGTACGCGGTCGAGGGTGGGCTCACCGACCGGCTGCCCGCTTCTGTCCTCCTCCTGCCTGAAGGGGGCTATGCCATCCTGGTGGAGAAGGCCACTCAAACCCTGGTGCTCTATGTCGGCACATCTGATGGAGTGCCCCGTCCTCTTCACATCATGCGGACCAACACGGGGGAGAAGGACGGTGACAAGCACCAGGAGGGTGACCTGCGCACACCGGAGGGGATCTACTTCTTCGGTCGGATCATCGATGGCAGGACCCTGCCTGCGGAGTACGGCGTACGAGCTTTCACGACAGACTATCCGAACATCTTCGATCTGCTTGACGGGAAGGATGGCAGCAATATCTGGCTCCACGCCACCGACGAACCTGAACGGGTTTGGGATGGCCGGAATACCAGGGGTTGTGTCGTCGTCACCAACGAGGGGCTGGAGATCCTCACCCCCGCGATCAACATGGGACCGCTCTCAGATGCTACTCCCCTGATCGTCCGGGAGTACTTCGAACTCCTCGATCGGGAGCGGGCATCCTCATTACGGGATGAGATGAGGTCGCTTCTTGACGCGTGGGCAGAGGCATGGGAATCGCGCGATACCGACCGTTACATGAGTTTCTACGATCGACGCTTCCATGGAATGGGCCGGGACTATGCAACGTGGAAGGCCTACAAGAACCGGTTGAACAACCAGTACACGTTCATTGATCTGGAGCTGGATGACCTCCGGCTCTACACCCACGATGATGAGCTTGTGGCCACCTTCCGGCAGAAATACGGCGGAACCTGGAAGATTGTCCAGGAGACCGGTCACATTACCAGCTCGCAGCAGGGGGTCTTCCAACCCGCCCCGCAGGCAGCCGTTGCTGAAGAGCAGCCCCCCGAGACTCGTGAGGAGCGCCGCGAGGAGATCGAGGAGGCAGCGCCGACCCGCGTCACAGTACCGACGGTTGACGAGATCCGAGTCCTTCGCGCAGCCGATGTCCGTCAGCGGGTGACCGGGTGGGAGGAAGCCTGGGAATCGAAGGATGTCGACCGGTACATGTCGTTCTACGATCAATCGTTCCGCGGTCAGGGTCGGGATTACGATGCCTGGAAGGCTCACAAGGAACGGCTGGCCGGGCAGTACGACTTCATCGAGATAGATATCACCAACCTGACTGTCTCTGTTCAGGATGATACCGCGGTCGTGGAGTTCATGCAGACCTACCGTTCCGACCTCTACACCGACACGACCCGCAAATCGCTTCATTTCAGGCTCTCCGGGGAGACCTGGAAGATCGTCAGGGAGGAGATCCCGGAAGGATAGTTGCCGGGGTCGATCCGGACCTGTCGTTCGACCCCCTGAACGAACGGGATGTGAGATGACCGAGAACCGGCGAGATCTGACGTTGATCCTGTTGAAGTCTGACGGCGAGAACAAGACCCTGACCCTCACACGCAGTAAGCTCGTCTGGTTTTTCACTCTCCTCAGTCTGCTGGTCATCCTCTTCGGGGTGCTGACCTGGATGGTAATCGACCAGAATATCCGTTTCAGGAACCTCTGGGATGAACACCAGCTGCTGGTGGGACGTGAGATCATCGCGATGACGCCTCCGCCGGTGAGTGTCGAGCAGGTTCCGGCGGCCGGGGAGGAGCAGGAGGAGATCGACCGGCGGCAGGCGGTATCGGTCGAGCCGGGTGCGCCGATCGTCGCCCCGGAGCGCCTCGATCTGGAGGAAGCCCCGGTCCGGTTCGATGACTTCCGCATGATAGCCGGGGAACGTGACTCGGAGTGGCAGCTGCAGATCCAGTTGACCAAGACCGAATGGACCGGAGCGGTCCAGAGCGGGTTCATCATCGTCCTGATCGAGGACGCAGTGCGGCCCGGACGGTACTTCACCTATCCCCTGGTGACAGTCGTGAACGGTCGTCCACTCTCTCCCCAGGCGGGTGAAGCTTTCTCGATCCGACGGCTGAAGCCCGTTCTTTTCAATATCTCGCTCCCTGAGGGATTCGTGATGCGCGAAGTGCGCTTCCTCGTATATGACCGGGCCGGGGAACTGGTCCTGGAACAGGGCTTCCCGGTGGAGGGCAGATGAAGCGCCGAAGGCTGATATTCGGCTCCCTGGTCCCGGTGGTCGTCGTGCTCCTCCCGGTGATTCTTGCCGTCTCCGGATCCAATTCACCGGCAGACGACGTCAGCCGCGCCCCGAACCTCTCCGGGGAATCGGCCCTGACGCCCCTGACCACCATGGGAGGAGGAGGGGGAGTTCCAACGCCGGTTACGGTCTCCTCCGAGCGGTTCGATCCCGATACCGTGGACGGTCCCGGGCGGACTCACCGGATATATTTCCCCAATACCGATCACGAACTGCACATCTACCACATCCTCGGCCGGGAACCGGGGACGACGATGCTCATCATCGGCGGGATACATGGTAACGAACCGGGTGGCTATCTGGCAGCCGACCTCTATGCCGATCTCTCCCTCCGCCGGGGCAATCTGATCGTGGTACCGAGAGCCAATATCCAGGCGATCCACCAGAATGCGCGTGGTAATGAGGGTGATCTGAACCGGCGGTTCGGCGGCTATGATAACGGTCATATCGATCGCGAGATCGCAATCATCCTCGAAGAACTCATGGCGCAGGCCGATGTGCTGCTCAACCTGCATGATGGATCAGGTTTCTACAGTCCCGTCGAGGAAGGACCTCGGCGCAATCCCCGGTTGTGGGGGCAGTCGGTGATCATCGACACCGAGTCTTTCACGACGTCCGATGGAAAGCGATGCGACCTGCTCGGCACAGCGGGCGAGGCGGTGAGGCTGGTCAACCATCTGATCACCGATGCCGGTCATCATTTCAGGATCAAGAACACCCTTACCTTCGACGAGAACTCAAGTCACCGGGAGCAGCGCGGCTCAGCGACCTTCTATGCCGTGAGTGAAGTGGGCATACCCGGATTCGGAGTCGAAACCTCCCAGGATATCATGCTGGAGTCGCAGCGGGTCAGGTACCAGGTGCTGGTGATCAATGCCTTCATGGAGGCCTTCGATATCGTTCCGGACCATCCGCGCTTCGCCCTCGAGACACCCGTGCTCGGGTACCTCGCCGTCTCCATCGACGGCGGTCCCTCACTGATCGTGGAGAACGGCGGATCCCTGAATCTGGCCCCCGGTTCCACGATCGAGATCACCCATATCGAAGCGAACTACGAACGCGGGATCCTGGTCGATATCGAGGGTGAAGGGGGCTTCAACGACCTGGGACTGGCGTTCCGGATCGAGAGGGATACCCGGGTTACAGTGAGCAAGGACAAGTACCCGTGCGGGAGTGTCCTCCTGATCGCGGATCCCTCCCTGACGGGTATCCCCGCGCCGGCAACCCGGCCGGCCGGGGAGTCGTCCCCGATCGTCATCGAGGCGTTCCGGATCGCTCAGGAGGGACGCTGGACCTGGCTGCAACCCGATGAGACCCTGAAGGTCCTGTGGGGGGATGAACTCCTGCTGGATGATCCTCTGGCGGCCCCGACCGAAGGATTCAAGATCAACTTCCGGGGCTTTGTCGGAAACCAGAGGCGGAACGACGGGGAGGATCGGGGCTACCCGATCAATACCGCTCACGACCTTCTCCAGCGCTTCAGCCTCAGCCCCGATTCAGAGCGATACGAGATCAGGGCCGAACTGAATGGGATTATCTTCGCCCGCTCGTTCGTGGAGATCGTGATACCGCGGCTCGAGTACGTCCTCATTCAGCCCGGGTACGGACCTCTCCTGGCTCTCGCCGAAGGAGATACACTGAACCTCGGTTCGACCTCGAGTCTCAAGGTGATCGAGCTGGTCACCCTCCCGCGGGAGTCGGGACCGTTAACGGTCGACTGGCGCGGATCCGGCGAAACCGGCGGGAGCCGGGATCGGGAGAGCGAGCTCCAGCTCGGTGACGATCTGCTGAAGGATCGCCCTCTGCCGGGTGGTGGTGGACTCCATGAGATCACCGTCAGGCGGAAGGGCCTGCCGATCGGGACAGTACTGGTCAGGTTCAGCGGTCCGGACGGTGGACAGCGGTGAGTCCTCCCCGGGCGGCCCGGCTGCTGGCCGGCTGCATGTCGGGGACCTCCGCTGACGGGATCGATACCGCCCTCCTCCGTTTCGAAGGCGATTACCCCGACCTCTCATGGGAACTCCTGGCCTGGCGCACCGATCCCCTTGATGAAGGACTGAAGCGGGATATCCTGCGTGCCTCCGATCCCCGGTCGGCGCTCCTGGTGCCGACTGCCCGACTCCACACGCGGCTGGGTGAGGTGTACGCAGAAGCCCTGCGTACGCTGATCCGCTCGGCCGGCCTCGACGCCGATGCTCTCACCGCTGTCGGTCTCCACGGACAGACCGTATTCCACGATCCCCGCGGTGGATACGGTCGCGCCTCAGGTAACGATCCACCGGAGGCGGGCGCGACCGTGCAGATCGGTTCCGCGGCCGTAGTCGCAGAGCGTCTTGGCTGCGATGTGGTTGGTGATTTCCGCAGTCGTGATGTCGCTGCCGGCGGGGAGGGCGCTCCCCTGGTCCCGTTCGCCGACGCGATCCTCTTTCGCGATACCGGGAAAGACCGGGTGATGCTCAATCTGGGCGGTATCGCCAATCTGACCTGGCTCCCCGCGGGCAGGGGAATCGAGGGGGTTACCGGATTCGACACCGGCCCCGGGGTCATGGTGATGGACGCCCTTGTCCGGGCCGGAGATTCCCGATTACCGTTCGACCTGGATGGCGGGCTCGCCCGGACCGGAAGAGTGGTCCCCGACCTCCTCAAGGAGTGGCTCGCTCATCCCTTCCTGCGTCGCCCGCCTCCAAAGAGCACCGGCCGGGAGGAGTTCGGTGAGGAGTTCGCGCACCGGGTGATGGAGTCGGGATATGGCCGGCACTCCCTCTCCGACCTGGTCAGGACCGCCGTGGAATTCACCGTCGAATCGATTGTCGGGGCGTGCCGGGAGCATCTGCCACCAGACGGGGAGGGGAGCGGTGACCGGGAGATCTTCGTGGCCGGCGGCGGCACCCGGAACCCGGTGATAATGGAGTGTCTCACCGAGCGGTTCGACCCGCTCCCGGTGCGGACGAGTGATGAGCTGGGACTCCCCGTCGACGCCCGGGAGGCGGCTGCCTTCGCGCTGCTGGCTGATGCCTTCCTGCAGGGAGTGCCGGCGAATGTGCCGGCGGTTACCGGGGCCGTACATCCGGTTGTGCTCGGCAGTCTGGTTCCGGGTCCCCGGCGTCCGCTCACCACCGGAACCGGGGAGGGAGGGACGGCGTGAGCGGACTCGACCTGGTCGTCCTGGCGGTCTACCTGGCGGGGAGTATCGGACTGGGACTCTGGATGGGACGGTCCCAGCGTTCGGCGACCGATTACTTCCTCGGCAGCCGTACCCTGCCCTGGACCCTGGTGGCGCTCTCGGTCGTAGCTACCGAAACGAGCACGCTCACGGTGATCAGCGTGCCCGGCCTGGCCTATCACGGCGACATGACCTTCCTGCAGCTGGCGTTCGGGTACGTGATCGGGCGGATCGTCATTGCCGTCGTGCTGCTGCCCTCCTACTTCCGGGGGGAATCGGAAACGGCGTATTCCTTCCTCGGTCAGCGGTTCGGCCGGGCACCGCAGGCAACCGCCTCGGTGATGTTCCTCATCACCAGGGTACTGGCTGACGGGGTGCGGCTCTTCGCGACCGCCATCCCGCTGGCCCTCATCACCGGCTGGTCATACCCGATCTGCATTCTCATCATCGGCGCCGTCACGGTCCTCTACACCTATGTCGGGGGCATCAGGTCGGTGGTATGGCTCGACTCGGTGCAGCTCGTGCTCTATATCTCCGGCGCTGTCATCGCGCTCTGGATCGTGACCACGGTAGTCGGAGGATGGAGCGGGATCACCGGAGCCCTGCCCGCTGAGAAGTTGGCGATCATCGACCTTGGTCTTGATGAAGGCTGGAGTGGACTCTTCTCGGGTGGATACAAACTCCCGGCCGCACTCCTGGGAGGGGCCTTCCTCAGTATGGCGAGTCATGGGACCGATCAGCTGCTCGTCCAGCGTCTCCTGTCCACCCGGGGGCTTCGTCAGGCTCAGATGGCGCTGATCGCGAGCGGATTCATTGTGGTGCTTCAATTCCTTCTCTTCCTCATGCTCGGCTCGGCGCTGGCCGTCTTCTACGAGGGCGCGGCCATCCCCACCGACCAGGTCTTTCCGCGCTACATCCTCGAAGGCCTCCCCCCCGGTCTCTCAGGCCTTCTGCTGGCGGCGATCTTCGCCGCGGCGATGTCCACTCTCAGTTCCAGCCTGAACTCGCTGGCGAGCAGCACCATCTTCGATCTCTTCCGGCCGCGACGGGGATCATCCGACGCTGACCGGTCAGGGGATGGCGACGGTCTCAGGCGCGGGCGCCTCACCACCCTTTTCTGGGCGGGTGTGCTCGTGGGGGGTGCGATGCTCTTCCGTTCCACCGACAATCCCGTCGTCGAGCTCGGTCTCTCGATCGCCTCGGTCACCTATGGGGGATTTCTCGGTACCTTCCTTCTCGGCCGCTTCACGACCCGTCCCGGACCGCGGGCAGCGGTGGCGGCCCTCCTGACCGGGGTGGTCACGGCCGGCGCGCTCATTCTTTTTACCGGCATATTCTGGGTCTGGCTGGTACCATTCGGATGCGCGACCTCGTTCGCCACCGGCTTGATCCTCAGCCGCGTTCCGGGATTCGAGCCGACAGCTCAACCGTGATACTTTCGCTGGAGGTCCTCATGTCACCGATCCGCCACCGATCACACGGCTCCTGCCGTTCCGTTGCCCCACCGCGGCAGGCCTCCTCCACCTCGCTTCGGCTCCCGGTCGAACGGTGTGCGCGCAGAGTTCCGGGACGGTCGCTCCTCTGCCGACGATCGAGGAGAGGACGGCCGGGATGACCGCCATGGAGGGGTTCTTCGACCTCTACTGGGATGACAGCACCGGTCACCTATTCTGGGAGATTGACCGGTTCGAGGAGGAGTTCCTCTACGCGGTCTCCCTGACCTCCGGTCTCGGATCGAATCCGGTCGGGCTCGACCGCGGGCAGCTGGGGGGAACCTGGATCCTGAAGGCGCGCAGGATCGGGCCCCG
>JALGWK010000107.1 GCA_025774205.1 bacterium | reverse complement strand
ATGTACCGCGGCCGACTCTGGACGATGCGTCAGTACGCCGGTTATTCGACGGCGGCGGAAAGCAATCGCCGGTACCGCTATCTGCTCGAACAGGGAACCACGGGACTCTCGGTAGCCTTTGATCTGCCAACCCAGATGGGCTATGACTCCGATCATCCGCTCGCCCGGGGAGAAGTCGGAAAATCGGGCGTGGCGATCGATTCGATCCGGGATATGGAGACCCTCTTCGCGGAGATACCCCTCGAACAGGTTTCTACTTCCATGACCATCAACGCCACCGCGATCATCCTCCTGGCGTTCTACACGGTGCTGGCCAGAAGACGAGGTGTGCCGCTGGCCTCCCTCTCGGGCACTATCCAGAACGACATCCTGAAGGAGTACATCGCCCGCGGCACGTACATATACCCGCCCGCGCCCTCGATGCGTCTGATCACCGACGTCTTCTCATTCTGCTCCCGCGAGATGCCACGCTGGAACACGATCTCCATCTCCGGGTACCACATCAGGGAAGCCGGGGCGACGGCTGCCCAGGAGATCGCCTTCACCTTCGCCAACGCGATCGCCTATCTCGAGGCCGCCCGGGAGGCCGGACTCGATCTCGATCTCGTCTGTCGGCGGGTGTCGTTCTTCTTCAACGCCCATAACAACCTGCTGGAAGAGGTAGCGAAATTCCGGGCTGCCCGGCGCCTGTGGACCTCGCTCACCCGCGACCGGTTCGGGGTGACCGATCAGGACGCCTGGCGACTCAGGTTCCATACCCAGACCGCCGGCTCGACCCTTACCGCCCAGCAGCCGACGAACAATGTCGTCAGGGTCACCATCCAGGCCCTGGCCGCTGTCCTCGGCGGTACCCAGAGTCTCCATACGAACTCGATGGATGAAGCGCTGGCCCTGCCTTCCGAGGAAGCGGTCACGATCGCCCTGCGTACCCAGCAGATCATCGGTTATGAGAGCGGTGTCGCCGACACGGTCGATCCCCTGGCCGGGTCCTTTGCGGTCGAGTCACTGACCGACGATCTGGAAGAGAGAGCCCGGGCCTACCTCAAGGAAGTGGACGATCTGGGCGGTGCGGTGGGAGCCATCGAGGCGGGCTGGTTCCAGCGTGAGATCCACCGGTCAGCCTATGAGTACCAGTGTGCGGTAGAGGAGGGGAAACGCACGGTGGTCGGCGTGAACCGCTTCAAACAGGAAGCGGACGGATCGACGGCCGGAGTTCTGTTGAAGGTCGACCCGGAACAGGAGGCAGCCCAGGTCGACGCCCTGCAGCGACTGCGTGAGGAACGTGATGGCACCCGGGTGGAAGAGGTGCTCAACACCCTCCGCAAGCAGGCTGATGGCGACGTGAACCTGGTGCCGGTCGTGATCGAGGCGGTCGACGCGGAAGCGACCCTGGGCGAGATCAGTGAAGCATTGAAAGATGTCTGGGGACCGTACGATCCACCGGGGGGGCTGTCATGACCGATCGAGAACGGATGGGCCGGGAACTCGACCACGTGGCGATCGCGGTCGATGACCTGGAACGGGCCATCGAGCGATACACCGGACTTCTGGGGACGGAACCGGAACAGATAACGGCGAGCAGTGATTTCGATGTCAGGGCGGCGATCTTCAGGTCGGGGACCGTGAAGATCGAACTGCTGGAGGGAGTCGGACCGGAGAGTACGGTCACGCGCTTCATCGAAAAGAACGGGCCGGGGCTTCATCACCTCTGTTTCTCGGTCGACGATCTGAAGGGAACCCTGGCGGATCTGTCGCGGGATGGAATTGAAATCATCGGCGAGGGTGACGACATTGGGGTGGAGGGGCACCCGGTGGCATTCGTGCATCCGGCGAGCACCGGCGGCGTGCTCATTGAGTTCATCGAAGAACCGGACAGCAATCTCTACAGCGAAGAGGATCGGAGCTGAACCAGATGTCAGACACACACGACGCGGACATGAAGCAGTGGGGATTCGAGACGAAGGCCATCCACGGTTCCGGTGGTCCCGATCCGCAGACAGGCGCGGTCAGTCAGCCGATCTTTCAGACCAGCACTTTCGCCTTCAGGAGCGCTGAGGCGGGGGCAGGGATCTTCGCCGGCGAGGAGGAGGGATACGTCTACACCCGTATCGGCAATCCCACCGTACGGGCCCTGGAGAAGACCGTAACCCTGCTGGAGGGCGGCGAAGAGGGGATCGCCTTTGCCAGCGGGATGGCCGCCACCAGCGCGGTGATCCTCGCTCTCTGCGATGCGGGTCAGAACCTCGTGCTCTGTGAACCGGTCTACGGCGGAACGCATTCACTGGCGGAAGCGGTCCTGCCGAGGCTCGGGATCGAGGCACGGATGGTTGACGCTCTCGATCTCGAGGTGGTGCGCGACTCCATCGATGAGAACACCAGCCTGATATGGATCGAGACCCCGGCCAATCCGACCCTGAAGATCGTTGATATCGCCGCGATCGCCGAGATCGCCGCGGAACGGGGAGTCCCGATGGCGGTCGACAACACCTTCGCGACCCCCTACTACCAGCGCCCCCTCGAGCTGGGTGCGAGTATCGTAATCCACAGCTGCACCAAGTACATCTCCGGGCACGGCGACGTGGTCGCCGGGATCGTTGTCTGTGACAACGAGACCGGGGAGAAGATCCGCCACGAGTCACTGACTGATCTGGGCGGCTGCCTCGGACCGATGGACGCATTCCTGCTGATCCGCGGCCTCAAAACCCTCCCGGTCCGCATGGAGCAGCACTCCCGCAACGGGGCCCTGATCGCCGACTGGCTGGCATCACACCCGAAGATTGAGCGGGTGGATTATCCCGGCCGCGAAGATCATCCCCAGCACGAGATCGCTGCCAGGCAGATGAGCGGTTACGGGGGCATGGTGACTTTCTACATCAAAGGCGGGCGCGCCGATGGCGCGAAGTTCCTCAACAATCTCAAGATCTGCACCCTGGCCGTCAGTCTCGGTGACGCCGATACGCTGATCGAGCATCCGGCCAGCATGACCCACTCGACCTATTCAGCCGAGGAACTCGTCAAGTTCGGCATAACCGAGAACCTGATCCGCATCTCGGTCGGTCTGGAGCACATGGACGATATCGTGGCTGATCTCGAGCAGGCCCTGGCCGCGATCTGAACGACTTCCGCGCCCCCTGATCTGAACCCGGCCTCCCGTCAGGAGAGGGCGGCATGTCATCTGCCGCCATATGGGGCATTATTGCCGCGTGGACAGCCGGTCTGCTGGCGGGAGACACGCTCTCCCCTGTCCTTGTCTGGTGTCTTCTCTCCGCGGCAGCACTGCTGCTTCTGCTGCCCCGGGCACGCGATCGCGGCCGACGGCTCTCGATCGTGCTGCTCTGTTTCCTGGCGGCCGTCCCCGCCTCCCGGCGTCTCGACGCCTCCTCACCCTGGACCGGCAGGCAGGCACCGAAAGAGGTATTCGAAGGACTCCGGAATCCCCATTACAGGCCGCTGATCATCTCCGCTCCGCAAGGTCGGCGAGACATGCCGGATATGGAGAACACCCGCAGGCCTCCGGTCCGCCCCGAATGGGCCAGTGAACCGGTCTGGAACCTGATCCAGGGGATCCTCTTCAATCGCCGGGAGGCTCTCGATCGTGGTTGGATCGACGCTTTCCGCAGCGCGGGTACAGCCCACCTGCTGGCAGTGAGCGGTCTGCACATCTCGATCCTGCTCATGTCCCTGCTTATGATCCTCAGGCTCACGGGTTCGGGCAGGTTCATCATGAAGGTGGTACCGACGCTTGCGGTCTGGATCTACATCATCGCCATCGGAGCACCACCGTCGGCCGTCAGGGCGGGACTCATGGCAACCGCCTGGATCGGACTCCGTGATACCCTGCGGAGGGTTGATGGCTCCCGGATATTTCCTGTCGCTGTTCTGACCGCGCTCATTCTCGACCCGCCCCTCGTCGCGTCTACCGGATTCCATCTCTCCGTGGCCGCGGTGGCAGGCATCAGCATCATGAACCGGCAGACAGAGGCCGCGGACGGGCGATCGTTCCGGCATCGTTCCGTGAGTGTAGTCCGCCTCTCCCTCGGGGCCCAGGCGGGCGTCCTGCCGATCCAGATACTGGTCTTCGGCGCCGTGACGCCGCTGGCGATGCTGGTGAACGTCCTGGCGGTCCCGCTGCTGGGAATCTGGCTGCCTTCGGTTCCCGTCGCGATCGGACTGGGGGGGATCGGCGGGCTGCCCGAACAGGTGGCGGGAGCTTTCACCGAAGGCGCCGGACGGGTACTGCTCTGGTGGATCTACCTGTGGGGATCACTGCCAGGGATGATGCGGGCGGTCCAGCCGTGGACCGGCCTCGTTGCCGCGACGGGCCTGATCGCCTGGACCAGGGGAGGGCGGGGGCGACTGGTGGCTCTGGCGGCGCTGGCGCTGACCATCTGGAGCCCTCACCTCGACCGGGGGCTGCCGCGGGTGACCTTCCTCGATGTGGGACAGGGAGATGCCATCGTGCTCGAAACCCGTGATCCTTCGCGGGTGATCGTGATCGATGCCGGTCCCGCCTGGGACATGTGGGACGCAGGTGAAGCGGTAGTGGCCGCCTATCTGAAATCCAGGGGAGTTCGCACGATCGACCTGCTGGTGGCGTCTCATTCCGATGCTGATCATATCGGGGGGATGAAGGCGCTGATCGAGCGGTTCGAAGTGGGCGCGTTCATGCATGGCTCGTGGGTGATAGAAGCAGAGGGAACCGCCTCGCGGCTTCTCAGAGCGATCTCGGAGTCGCGGATACCACTGCTGCTGCCCGACAGCGGTGACCGCCTGGTCGTGGCCCGCGAGACATGGATCGACGTCCCGGGAGGCGTCCTGACAACCGGCAGGGCGGGGAGCGGGGGAGAGAACGACCGGTCCCTGGTCTTGCGTGTGGAGATGAAGGGACTTTCGATTCTGCTGCCGGGTGACCTGGAGGTGACCGGGGAGGGGCGCCTGCAGTCGTACTCGAGTACGCTCCGCTCCGATATCCTGAAGGTCGCCCATCACGGCAGCGGGGATTCCTCCTCCCGCCGGTTCCTCGACCTGGTCCGACCCGAACTGGCAGTGATCTCGGTCGGCAGGAAGAACAGCCATGGTCATCCTGACCAGGTAGTGCTCGAGCAGCTGGAATCATCGGGAGCGCGGATATGGCGCACTGATCTGTCCGGAGCCCTGGTAATACGTCCCCGTCATTGACAGGTCGGGGGAGGATTCTATGTTGAAGCATATGAACAGCAAGAAACGCATCCTCAGCGGGGTTCAACCGACCGGAAAGCTGCACATCGGCAATTACGTGGGCGCTCTTTCCAACTGGGTCGAACTCCAGCACCGGTACGAATCGTTCCACTGCGTCGTCGACTGGCACAGCCTCACGGTGACGTATGACCAGACCGACCGTATCGCGGATGATACGATGGAAGTGTTCCTCGATCTCCTGGCCGTGGGACTCGATCCGGAGAAAGCCACCATCTTCCTGCAGTCGATGGTGCCGGAACACGCGGAACTCCACCTGCTCTTCAGCATGCTGATAATGCTTGGACGCCTGGAGCGGAATCCGACATTCAAGGAGAAGGTCAAGGACCTCGACCTCCGGGGTGAGGTTTCCTACGGTCACCTCGGGTACCCGGTCCTGCAGGCGGCAGACATCCTGGTCTATCGCGCCCACGCGGTTCCCGTCGGAGAAGACCAGGCACCGCACCTTGAACTCACCCGCGAGATCGCGCGGAAGTTCAACACGACCTACGCCGACATATTCCCCGAACCGGAAACCCTCCTGACTCCATTCCCGCGAGTTCCCGGTCCCGATGGCCGGAAGATGTCAAAGAGCCTGGGCAACCACATCCTGATGAGCGACGAGCCGGACGATATCGCCGCCAAAGTCCGTTCAGCGATCACCGACCCGAAGAAGATCAGGAAGAACGATCCCGGTGATCCGAACATCTGCAATGTCTATGCCTGGCATGTCATCTTCTCTTCCGATAAGCTGGAGGAGATCGCCGCCACCTGTCGCTCTGGTGAGCGGGGGTGTGTCGTCTGCAAGCAGGAAGCTGCCGCCGCCATCAGTGACCATTTTGGCCCCTTCCGGGAGAAACGGATGGAACTGGTTCGGGACGCGATGGGACTGCTGAGACCGGGTATCTGACCGGGGATGGGGTACGCCGTCCGAATCGAGGCCTTTGAAGGCCCGCTTGACCTCCTGCTCTTCCTCATCCGCAAGAACGAGATGGATATCCACGATATCCCCATCGCCCACATCACCCGGCAGTACCTCGATTACATCGAAGTGATGCAGCTCCTCGACCTTGAGCTGGCCGGCGATTTCCTCGTCATGGCCGCCACCCTGATGCAGATCAAGGCCCGCATGCTCCTTCCGTCCCAGGCGCTTGAGGACGAGGATGATCCACGCCTGGAGCTGGTGCGGCAGCTCGAAGAGTACCAGCTCTATCGGAAGGCGGCTGAAACCCTCCAGGAACGAGAGAACACCTACGCGAACTACTTCCTGCGGGAGAGCGGCCCCGGACCGGTTGACCTGCCGGAAGCGGACGAGATCGTGCTCGATGTAACCCTCTTCGATCTGCTGCAGGCCTACCACGAAGCGCTCGAGCGCATCCAGGAAGAGGGGCGGTACGAGGTCCAGGGCCCGGAAGTCAAGGTCAGCGACCAGATAGAATATCTGCGAGGACTTCTGGCAGGATCGGAGAGACTCAGCTTTCTGGAGATCCTCACCGGGTTCAACAATCGCATGGTCATGGTGGTCACGATCGTCGCCGTCCTCGAACTCGCCCGACTCGGTGAACTCTCCATGGAGCAGGCGGAACTGTATGGTGATCTATGGCTCAACAGGAAGACTCCCGCCTTCACATTCCAGCCCGGGACGTCGTGATGGACGAGCGCCTCGGCACCAGCCTGAGGAACGCCCTCGAGGTCATCCTCTTCTCTGTTTCCGAGCCGATCTCCTCCTATCAGATCGCGAAGCTTCTCGATGAGGGCGGGTACGGTACGGACGGCGGAAGTTTCACGCCGGGTCAGGTAGAGAAGTATATCGAGATCCTGACCGGAAACTGGGACACCGAGGGCAGACCTCTGACCGTCCTGAGGATCGTCGGCGGTTACCAGATGGCCACGCGCCCTGAATGGGTGGACCTGGTTGCCAGACTGCAGGAAGACCGGCGGACCCAGAGGCTCTCCCGGGCCGCGCTGGAAACCCTGGCAATCGTGTCCTACCGGCAGCCGGTCATCCGGCCCGACATTGACTCGATCCGGGGAGTGAGCTCCGACAGTGCTCTCAAAACCCTGCTGGAACGGGGACTGGTTGCGATAGGGGGGCGCGATGAAGGACCCGGTCGACCGCTTCTCTACAAGACGACTCCGAACTTTCTGAAGTACTTCGGACTGAACCGTATCGAGGACCTTCCTGATCCCGATGAGCTGGCTTCGATCATGGGATTGAATGTCCGGCCGGAGATCGAGCAGGAGGGCAGCGGGGTTGGGACCGGGGAGAGCGAGAAGGAGGGCAGCGGGATTGCGACCGGGGAGAGCGAGCAGGCGCATTTGAGGCTGGAACATTCGTTCCTCGAACCCCTCCCGGATATCGATGACCTCGGATCAGGATCGGCCGGGACGGAGGATCAGGATCCCGGGACCGAACATCCTTTCAAGGTGATTGAGGAAGAGGAGGTTGGGGACGAGCCGGACGACGGACCGGATCCCCCGGCGGCGTGAGACTCAACCGTTACCTGGCCTCCGCGGGAGTCACCTCCCGGCGAAAGGCGGATGTCATCATCCGTGAGGGCCACGTTGCGATCAACGGTGAACCGGCCACGGAACCGTGGCTGGATGTGGATCCTGACCGGGACAGGGTGGAAGTCGACGGGAAACGGATTGAGCCTCTCCGCGACCGGCTCTATCTTCTCATGCACAAACCGACAGGCGTCATTACCACCGTTTCCGACCCGCAGGGCAGACCGACCGTGCTGTCACTGCTCGGTGACGCCTGGCCAGATCGTCGGTTGAGCCCGGTAGGCAGGCTGGACGCCGACACGACCGGGGCGCTCCTCCTCTCCGATGACGGGGATCTGGCGTACCGGCTGACGCACCCGAGTTTCGAGTCTCTCAAGGTTTACCAGGTTCGATGCGCAGAATCGGTGGAGGGCACAAGCCTGATCCGGCTTGAGGCCGGTCTTGAGCTGGAGGATGGGCCGGCGCCGGTGGATACCGTCAGGCGGATCGATCCATATACGCTGGAGGTCGGGCTCCATATCGGACGGAAGAGGATCGTGAGACGGATGTTCGATGCCCTCGGTTACACGGTGGCATCCCTGCACAGGAGCCGGTTCGCGGGGCTTTCGGCGGATGATATCGAACCAGGATCGTGGCGGGAACTGACGAACGAAGAAGTGAAAGAACTGAAGCAGAGCGTCGGGATCGATCCCGACGACTGAAAGGACCTTTTACGTGGATATCAGCGGGCGTCGTATCCTGGTTCTGGGCGGCTTCGGTATGGTTGGGCAGGCCATCTGCCGCGACCTGCTTGAGAGGAAACCGTCCCATCTCACGGTTTCGAGCCTGCTCCGCACGGAGGCTGAAGAGGCACGGGATGATCTCCAGGCCCTGTTCCCCGGGATTCCGGTTGAGGCATGCTGGGGTAACATCTTCGTGCGTGAAGCCTTCAAGGATCTCTCCCGGAATGATTTGCTGCAGGATGTAGAACACCGGAACCTGTTCCTGGAAGATGCGTTCGGCGATCTTAATGAAGAATCCCTTCAGGGGCAGGCGCTCTACCGCCTGATCGCCGACATGCGTCCCGATCTGGTGGTAGACGCGATCAACACCGCCACCGCGCTTGCCTATCAGGATGTGTATCTCGGCAGCAATGAAGTACTCAAAGCCCTCCAGAACGGCGACCGCGAGGAAGTGGCAGACGCCACCGTCCGCCTGGTGGCCACCCAGTACACACCGCAGCTGGTGCGTCATGTTCAGGTACTCTACGCGGCCATGCTGGAGGCCGGGACCGGCATGTACATCAAGGTCGGCACCACCGGCACAGGCGGCATGGGACTGAATATTCCCTACACCCATTCCGAGGAACGACCCTCGCGGGTTCTGCTGAGCAAGTCGGCCATGGCGGGCGCCCACAGCATGCTGCTCTTCCTGATGGGGCGAACCCCTGACGGACCGATCGTCAAGGAAGTGAAACCGGCCGCGGTCATTGCCTGGAAGGGGATCGGGACAGGTCCGGTCATGAAGCACCATCGCCCGATTCCACTCTTCGACGTCACCCCGGAGGAAGCGGCAGAACCGGCCGGTGAGCTGGTCATGTCTTTGCCGGACGATGATTTCCGACGGCTGGGTGATGACCGGGTCCTTGAATCGGTCTATATCGACACCGGGGAGAATGGCTTTTTCTCACGGGGCGAGTTCGGGGTTATCACGACCATCGGACAGATGGAGTTCATCACACCGGAGGAGATATCGAGTCATGTCATCCGGGAGATCCTCGGGGGGAACACCGGGTTCGATATCATCAATGCCCTCGATATGTCCGTCATGGGACCGACCTACCGGGCCGGATCACTGCGGGAGTCTGCTCTCGAAAGGCTTCGGGCGCTGGAAGAGGAGCATGGAATCCGCTCGGTCGCCTTCGAAGTGCTGGGTCCACCCCGCCTGAGTAAACTGCTCTTTGAAGCCGAACTGCTGCGCCGCTCGGCCGGGACCCTCGGAAGTGTCGTGGAGACCGACGCCGGCACCCTCTCGGCGGACTGCCTGGCCCTGATCGAGGAAGACGCCGAGTTCAGGAGCGAGATCATCTCGATCGGGATCCCGATCCTGTTGCCTGATGGACGCCTCCTGCGCGGTCCGATGATCAAGATCCCGCCGCCTCGAGGACTCGAAAGTGAATTGGTGGAACCTGAGAGCGTCGAGCAGTGGGCCTCTGACGGCTGGGTCGATCTCCGGGTGGAGAATATGGTCCGGTGGCAGGAACGGGCGCGCGCCATCATCGAGGAGACGGAGAGTATCCCTCCGGAGGAAACCAGCAGCCGATTCCACCATGACCGGAACTACTGGCATCTCGACCAGCAGCTCGATATCGGCAAGACCGTCGGCTGGATATTCATCCGCGAGGATGAGGGAGAGCGGATGAAGTAATGGCCGGATCGAAAGGCCTGATCGTGGCGATAGACGGTCCAGCCGCCTCAGGGAAGAGTACCACGGCCCGTCTCCTGGCTCGCAGGCTGGGATATCTTCATATCGATACCGGCGCCATGTACCGGGCCATGACATTGAAGGTGATCCGGGCCGGAATTAACCCTTCCGACCACGAACGTGTCACCCGGCTGGCTGATGAGACCGCTATCCGTCTTGAGCCCGATGGACACGGTGTGCGTGTGTTCCTTGACGGCGAGGATGTTTCTGACGAGATTCGTCAGGGAAATCCTCGTCCAGGCCCAGCAGGAAATGGGTCGCGAGGGTGGGGTGGTCCTCGAAGGGCGAGATATCGGAACGGTCGTCTTCCCCGAAGCGGACGTGAAGATCTATCTGGATGCCGATCTGCGGGCACGTGCCTTCAGACGTCGTCGGGAACTTGTCTCAGATGGTATCGATGTCACCCTGGCAACGGTCCGGGAGGATCTCGAGCAGCGTGACACGTATGATTCGGAGCGGGTGCATTCCCCGTTAAGGAAGGCCCCTGACGCGATCATCACCGATACCAGTGATCTGACGATAGATGAACAGGTTGCCCTGATCGAAGCTCTCGTGAATAAAGCGATCGAGAGCGATTCTGACATGAACCATCAACCCTGACCGGAACAACCGGTCGGTCGAAGCGGGCAGAGCGCCCGCAACGGCCACGTGCAGTTCGAGGAGGCTCACGACTGATGCCGGAAGAAAAAACCGTAAACCCCAACCCTGCCGTTGAGGAGAAGGTCATGGATGAACCGACCTTCCTCACGGAGGAAGAGCTCGAAGCTTCGGAATACACCGAAGATGAATACAACGAGATGATGGCGCTGTACGACGAGACGCTGGCCCTCATTGATGAAGGTCAGATCGTCTCTGGAGTCGTACTGAGCATCGAAGATCGTGATGTCATCGTGGATGTCGGATTCAAGAGCGAGGGGATCATTCCGCTCGATGAATTCGGCGATCAGAATACGGTGTCGGTCGGCGATAGAGTCGAAGTCTACCTCGAGAACATCGAGAACCAGGATGGCCAGATCGTACTGAGCAAGTCGAAGGCTGACTTCATGAAGGTCTGGCACAA
>JALGWK010000483.1 GCA_025774205.1 bacterium | reverse complement strand
GAGGGCGTCCCCGCACATGAGGATCGCCTCCATGATCGCTCCCTTGACCCGGTTCGGGGGTTCCTTGTACTCGGTTCCCACGTAGAGATCGATGGCTGCGCTCGGGCCGGCCAGATGGTAATTGCGGATCTCGGCCTTGGCGATGACCGAATTGGGGATGACGACTCCGATATGCTGCCGGGTCTTCAACCTGATCGCCCGCCAGTTGAGTTCCACTACCTCCCCTTCGTGTTCGCCGATCTCGACCCAGTCCCCCTGCCGGAATGGTCGTTCGAACTGCAACACCACCCCCGAGAAGAGGTCCCCGAGGATGTTCTGCAGGGCGAGACCGAGCACCACCGTGATAACCGCCGCGCTGCCACCCACCAGGGCGGCGTTGAATTCGAAGATATTGATCAGGATGAATGCGAGGGTCAGTCCGATGATGAGCAGACGGAGCGCATCCCTGAGGAGTTTGGGCGTGGCCTCATCCCGTTTGACGAGATAGATCTCGAACACCACGGTATCGATCAGTCGCGCGAAGAGCAGGGCCGCGATCAGGAAGATGGTGGAATCAGCCAGTCGGGTCAGAGTGAGAACAGGCTCTGCTTCGGGATCGAGGCTGCCCATCAGGGACTGTAATACAGCCAGCGCCTCCCTCCCTCCTGAGCCGAAGAAGATGATGGCGGTGATCAGGAGGATGGAGAGCCGGAACGAGCGTTCAAGAAGACCGAGTGAACCCTTCTTTCGCAGCCAGCGAAAGAGAGTCCAGGCGGGGATCGCGAAGAGAGCGGTGTAGAGGAGCGCCAGCAGAGCCGGGTTCAGGATCTCATCCCAGGCGTTCATGCCCACAATCCGAGGGTACGCAGGAAGCGGAGCGACTGGTCAATCCGGTCGGCGCGCATCTCGAGCACCACGGTTGAATCGAGACAGGCTCCGTACAGCTCCGGCAGAATGGTCGAGTAGGGTATCTCCCCCTCCCCCAGAGCGAGGTGATCGTCACTGATCCCTTCATTGTCATTGAGATGGAGGTGGGAGATCAGATGCCCCATCGTGATGACCCACGATGATTGGCCGTCACGGCTGTAGAGGTGCACGTGAGCCGGATCGAAACACATCCGGGTCCGTTCATCGGCGAACGCGTTGAAGAGGTCGGCGAAGAATTCCGCCGTCGGCTCGTAACTGTTTTCCAGACAGACCTCGACTCCCTCCTCCTCGGCGGTTCCGTTCAGTTCCTCCCATATCGGCTTCGCACGTTCCTTCCAGCCGGGCAGCACGCCGGAAGGCAGGAGGGGATTGTGAAAGGTGTGATACACGATCTTCCGCCCCCCGAGCGCGGCGCAGACCTCCACTCCCCGGATGAAGCAATCCCTCGTGTAGTCACGAATGATCGGATCGAGACTGCCGGGATTGAGATCGAAGAGGGGTCCATGGGTGGTGATCACCTCGACCCGGTTCTCCAGCGATTTCCGGATCTCCTCCGCCTCGTCGAGGGCGCCGTTGTCCATGAGCCACCGGGTGTCGTAGAGGGTGACCTCCAGACCGAGCCCGCCCTCCACCACGACGTCGAGGACCTGCCTGACCTCGTCGTGAGGTACACTGAGCAGCAGGGACTCGATCACGGAACCTTTCTCCCGGTCCCGGTCGAGTCGGGATGCTGAAGAGCATCTGCCAGAGGGAGTAGCGGTTCATGTCCTCCATAAGGATCTGGAGCTCAGCCATCACCGCCTCCATCTGCTCCAGGTTCCGTGCCAGGCGGGGTCCGGTGGAATCAATCATGGAGCCGGCGGTGCGGCTCAGATTACTGAGGTTGCTGACCAGGGTGAGAGTCGTGTCGAGCGTCGCGGTGAACTTCTCGCGGTTCTCGCTCAGGACTGCATTGACCAGGTCGAGCGACCTCGCCGCGCTCCGCATCCCGTAGCGGAGGCTGTCGGAGAGCGCGACGATCTCGTACTCGAGCAGAGCGAACGTCTCCCTGGCAAAAACCATGGTACTGGTGAATTCATCGATCAGGTTTCCGGCCCGCTCGGGATCAAGTATTTCAGCCAGGTTGCTGGCCACCATCTCGACCGTCTGGGCGAGGGTGTCGGCCCGGCTGATCATCTGGGCGAGTCCGGGTGAGGTGATCTGCGGGAGTACCGCTCCCTCCAGGAGC
>JALGWK010000106.1 GCA_025774205.1 bacterium | reverse complement strand
GCGGACGTAACGGCCCCAGGTATCTGAGCGGGCCGTGAGTTCATTCCGGCCCCTGGCGGTCAGCTGATAGTACTTGGCCCGCCGATTGTTCTCGGAGATTCCCCAGTCCGCCTTTATGAATCCCCGATCCTCCATCCGGTAGAGGGCCGGGTAGATGGCCCCTTCCTCTATGGCGAGTTCACCATCGGAAATCTCACGGAGCCAGCAGAGCACGTCCCAGCCATGTTTGGGTCCCCGGATCAGGGTTTTCATGATGAGCATGTCCAGGGTGCCCTGGACCAGTTCCATCGGATCATCCGGCATGTTTTTCTCCAGCCATCGGGTTTCGCACCGACCTCCCGGTACGGTTGTGGTACGCAGGGGCGACGGTCCCGGTTTCCCTAAAATGGTAGAGGAAGGTGAGACTTGAGGTACCCGCCGCACCCGGCTCAGCAGCCTGGTCGGCCGACGCCAGCCCGAACCTCGCGTTCGCCGGTTGGTCCGACAGGCTCCCGGACTGGCGTCGGCACTCCACGGAAGACTATGATTCCCCACGGAGAGGAGCAGGATATGACCGGGATCGTGATCACCACCCTCATCGCGGCCGTGGTGCAGGTCTCACTCCCCGTGAACCCGCCTGCCGCGGAGAACGACCGGGAAGCGGAACAGGCGGAACGCGCGCTCAGCGGCAGGGTAGTGGACGTCCTCGATCGGCCGGCGGTCGGGATGGAGGTCGGCTTCAACTGGGCCATGATCGATGGCAGGCTGGCCGCCGATCGGGCGGTCACCACCGATCACGATGGTCGGTTCTCAGGTCTTCCGTTCACCGGTCGGCCGGATGCTCTCATGGCGGTCGACAGCGAGAGCGGCACCGGGGGAATGTTTGTGGTCAGAACGGGCAATGACGAGATCGTCATCGAACTGAAGCCGCTGGCGACGGTCAGGGGAGAACTTGTCTGCACCTTCTTCGGGGAAGAGCCGACGGAGAACTATGTCTCCATCCTCGTTCCGATCCCCGGCGCCCTGCCGTCGACGATCGCCCACCAGGAGGCCTTCCGTATCCTCCTGCCGCCGGGATCGTACGACTACAATCTTTACACTCCCGGTATCGAGTTCCGCCGGGAGAACGGCTCTTTCAGGATTGGACCTGGTGAAGATCTTGATCTGGGCGCCCTCGATTTCGGTGTGACTCCCATTGCGACGTATTACGGCAGGAATCCGCCCGACCTGCAGGTCACCGATGCAGCGGGCGCCGACCTCGATATCAGTTTCGATGACTACCGCGACGTGAAAGTCGTGCGTTCGCAGCAGTCTGCCTGCGATGATTGATCTCTTCGAGCAGTTTTCCGACCGGCGATCTGAGTTCGCCATCGTGATCGTACACACGCAGCACCCGGAAGTTGACAATCTGGATGATCTCGAACCGATCCTCTACGGTCCCGGCGGGATCTCGGAACTCTACTGGCAGGGGAGACGGCTGCCCTTTCCACTCGTTTTTGACGGTCTCGGAGGGTCCTTTGATCCATTCGGAACGCTGGGGTATTTCGAGATGCTCATCGATCGGGAGGGAAATCTGGTCCGCGGCGGTGATACCGTCATGCTGGGACGGATCCTGGCCGGGGGGATCGCCCTTCCGCGGTATCCATGATCGTTGATCGCGGGCTGATCTCCATCGGCGTACTGGCCGGCGGCAGGAGCCGTCGGATGGGCATCGACAAGGCGCACCTGGTCTTGGACGGGGAGACCATGCTGGAGCGGGCGGTCAGGAACGCGCTCGCGACGGAACAGCCTGTCGCGGTTTCAGGCATGGATACCCCCGAAGCCTGGACGCTTCCGTCGATCCCCTTCATCCCCGACCTGATCCCGTTTGCCGGCCCCCTGCACGGGATCACCAGACTGCTCGAACATTTCATGTCACCGCTCCTGGTAATCGGCTGCGACATGCCGCTGGTCACCCCGGACGCGCTTGAATGGCTCATCGGACAGGCAGGTCGGCGGACGGGCGAAGAGGGGCTGACCGTGATCGACCGATCGGGAACGGTTCAGCCGCTCTTCTCGGTATATACACCTGCCGTCCTGGCCCGGCCCGACGTCGACTCCGGTGAAGGATCCACCGCCACCTTCGCCACCACCTCTTCCTCCACCACCACCTTCTCCACCTCCTTCTCCTCCTCGGCCAGGGTCGTGATCGAGACCGGCCGGTTCGAGCGGATCGCGATCCCGGAAGATCTGGAAGCCGCGCTCTGGAGCGTGGATACGCCGGCCGACTTCGAACTCCTGCGGGGGGGATCGGCTTCCAACCCTTCCTCCTCTTCCATATAGTAGGTCACATGGAAGGTGATCGGGTCATACGCACGGTCTGTCCCCGGAACTGCTACTGTACCTGCGGCATGCTCGTGACGGTCAGGGAGGGACGGATCGTCTCCATCGAGGGAGACCCTCTCAATCCCGCGACCGACGGCGGCGTCTGCCTGAAGGGGCTCAGTTACGTGGAGCGGATCTCGTCGCCCGATCGGATCCTCACACCCCTCCGCCGCCGGCTTGACGGGGAGGGATTTGATCAGATCGGCTGGGAGGAGGCCCTCGACGGGATCACCGCCGGCCTGAAGGAACTGCGCGAACGTCACGGTCCGCAGGCCGCCCTCTTCTATGAAGGTTCCGGCAATCATGGAGCGCTGTCGTCACTGGCCGAGGTGTTCTGGAACCAGTACGGGGGACCGACCCGGGCTCACGGCGACCTCTGCTGGCCGGCCGGCCTGGAAGCCAGCCGACTCACCTATGGAGACAATCTCCACAACCACCCGGTGCTGACCCGGGAGAGCCGGTTCATCCTGCTGTGGGGGCACAACCCGGCCGAGACGAACGTGCATCAGATGAGGCTGATCCTGGATGCCCGGCAGCAGGGAGCGAGCCTGGCGGTCATCGATCCCCGGTCGACCGATACCACCGACGCGGCGGATATCCATCTCCAGCCCCGTCCCGGCACCGACGGCGCTCTCGCCCTGGGGATCGCGGCGATCCTCGAGGCGGAGGGACTCATCGACCGATCCTTCCTCGAATCGACTGCTGTCGGCGTGGATCCGTACCTGGAGCGGGCGCGTGCGTTCACCCCCGGACGGGTGGCGGAGATCACCGGTGTGGGAGTGGATGAGATCCGCGCCCTCGCGATCCGTTACGGCGAAACCCGACCGGCACTGCTGATCGCCGGCTTCGGACTGCAGCGGCACCATCAGGCCGGACAGACAATGCGCGCCGTGGCGCTGCTGCCCGCCCTGACCGGGAACATCGGTGTCCGGGGCGGGGGATGGCAGTACGCGAACCTCGCCAGTCACGGCCTGCGGCCGCCGCCGCTCCCTCCGGTTCCCGACCGGGAGACACGATCCTTCCCGACCTCGCGACTCGGGGCCGCGCTCCTCGAACTGGATGATCCGCCGGTACGGGGGGCCTGGTTCGAGAAGGCCAACCCGGTGAGCCAGCATCCCCGGACGGACCGGGTGAGGGAGGCGCTCTCCCGACTTGACCTGCTCGTGGTCGTCGATCAGTTCCTCACCGACACCGCCCGCATGGCCCACTACGTATTGCCGGCCAAAACCCTCTTCGAGGAAGAGGACCTCGTAACCGCCTACTGGCACCCCTACCTGCAGCTGCGTCAGAAGGTTCTGGACCCTCCGGGCGAGGTAAGACCGGAGACGGAGATCTGGAGGGATCTGTGCGGGAGGTTCGGATTCGACACCCACTGGTTCGACGGGGATCGGCGGGAACTGCTTCGCGCGATGCTGCCGGAAGGGGAGGGGAACCTCCTCGAGCGGATGGAGTCGGAACCGGTCGTGCTGAAGGGAACCGGTGAGGTGGCCTGGAGCAATCGAACCTTCCCGACCCGGTCGGGGAAGATCGAGTTCAGGTCGGAGGAAGCCGCCGAGCTGTGGGGAGTCGATCCACTGCCCTCATGGGAACCGCTGGATGAGGGGTCTGCCTCAACAGCCGCGGAATTATGGCCCCTCCAGCTGCTGACCTGCAAGACCAGGGAGCGGATCCACTCCCAGTTCGGGAATCTCGATTGGATCAGGGGTGTCGATCGTCCCCGTCGACTCGATATCAATCCGGCTGACGCCCGATCCCGCGGCCTGGCTGATGGTGACCGGGCGGTCGTGTGGAACGACCGGGGTCGCGTGGTGATCGAGGTCCATCTCGACCACGGTCTCCGTGAGGGTGTGGTCCACGTCATCGAAGGCCGGTGCCGGGAGGATGATCCGTGGCTGAACCTGTTGACCGATGACGGGATCACCGACATGAACCACGGCGCCACCTTCTATGAGTGCCTGGTGGAGGTCGGGCGGGTATGAGCAGGGCAGGCTTCATACTCGATCTCGACCGATGCGTCGGCTGCGGCGCCTGTGTGCTTGCCTGCCGCATGGAGAAGGGGTGGTCCGATGAGACCCCCTGGCGTCGGATCGTGCCCTTCAACCTCGACCGGGTTCCGGGCGGTCCGACGTGGCATTTCTCGGTGGCCTGCCATCACTGCGAAGATCCCGCCTGTCTCCGGGCCTGTCCCTCCGGAGCCTACGAACGACGCGCTGACGGCATCGTGGTGCTGGACGGGGAGCGGTGCCTCGGCTGCCGTTATTGCGAGATGGCCTGTCCCTTCGGCGCGCCGGTCTTCGACGAGCGGTCCGGGATCATGATGAAGTGCGATTTCTGCCATGAACGGGTCGACAACGGTCACTCACCAGCCTGTATCGCGGCCTGTCCTGTCGGCGCCCTGATTCGACTCACCGATGAAGACCTTGAAGCGACCTCGCCCGCCTCGATCCCCGGTTTCATCGATCCGGCCGGATGCCGGCCCTCCCTCCGTTTCAGGGAGCCGGGCGGCAACCTGCGGGAGAAGCGCCTGGAACAACTGCGGAAGGTGCTGGAACAGTGAAGGTCACGGGAAGCGGCAGATTCGATCCGGCGGGGGACCTCCCCCTGGTCATCTTCACCTCCCTCGGGATGATGGGTGCGGGGATCATGGGTGCCCTCCCTCTCCTCTGGATCACGGCCCGATCGGTTATCTGGCCGGGCAACGAGATCATGCTGGGCAGTCTGGCGCTGCTCGGGGGCGGGCTCATCTTCTCGCTCCGCCACCTTGGGCGGAGGACCCGGATGCCGTATGCCCTGACCGGAATCCTCCGCAGCCCGCTCAGCATTGAAGTGTTCCTGGTTACGGTGCTGCTGGCGTCACTCGCGGGAAGTCTCATCGCCGGACCCGCCATCGCCGCGATCGCGCGACCGACGGCGGTCGTCACGTCACTCCTCCTCCTGCCGGCGATCGGCATTGTCTATCGTCTCGGGGGTCAGATGACCTGGCGGGGAGCGGCGGTTCCGGCTCCACTGGTCATCGGCCTGCTCTGGGGAGTGCTCCTCCACGCGTCCGCGGGTACCGTACCGGTGGAGGGAGTGAGTTCCTTGCTGTACCTTCTGATCGCGATCGATATCGTCCTGACCGAAGCACGCTGGAAAACGATCGAGCGGATGAGGTCGGTCGGCGCGACAAGGAATCCGAACGCGATCACCTGGCGACGGAGCCACCTGTTGGTCAGGATCGTGATCGTCGACCTCCTGGGGGCGGGATGCTTTCTGTTGAGGATACCGACCATCGCGCTCATCTGTGTGACTGCCGGGGTGTTGATAGACCGGTATTCGTTCTACGCGCTGGGGATCCAGAGGACCACCGGGGCCGAGGTCACGCGCGTCGAAGGGATCATCAGAAAGGGAACGGGAGGATAGCGCATGGATTCCTCCACGATCCTCGTGAGGTACGCCGAGATAGCCCTGAAGGGCAGGAACCGGCCCGACTTCATCAACCGGCTGGTCCGGAACATCAGGGAGGCCCTCGGTCTGCGCGATGACCAGGTGGACCGGCAGTCGAGTCAGCTGCTCATCGAGGTCGAACGGGATCTGCTCCAGAGCTCCCTGGACAGGCTGGCCGGTGTGTTCGGCATCGCCTGGTGCGCCGAGGTGTGCAGCTGCGAGAGCACCCTGGAAGCCATCGAAGAGACCGTCCTGGCGATCGTGGAGGATCGCGAGGGCGGGATGGCCTCGTTCGCCATCGACAGCAGCCGGGGCGAGAAGTCACTCCCCTTCACCAGTTCGGACATCAACAACCGGATCGGCGCGGTCGTACGGGAGCGTACCGGCGCCCGGGTCGATCTCGACCATCCGGAGGTGACCGTACACATATCAGCCCGCAAGCGGGAGAGCCTGATCTGGCTCGACCGCGTCGAGGGCCCGGGCGGATTGCCGGTCGGGACCAATGGCCGGGTTCTCTCGCTCCTCTCCGGTGGATTCGATTCGATTGCCTCCTCCTGGTACATGGCCCGACGCGGCGCTGAAGTAGATTTCCTCCACTTCCACGCGCTCTCCCGGAGCGAAGCGGTGCATGCCTCGAAGATGCCCGCCCTCTGGTCCCGGTTGAGCGTCTTCACCCGCTCGACCCGGATCTACCTGGCCGACTACGCGCCCTTCGAAGTGGCCCTGCTCGGTTCCGACAGCGGACTGCAGCGCTATGAACTGGTTGCCTTCCGCAGGCTCATGGTGAGGGTGGGGGAGCAACTGGCGGAACGGTTCGGATATGACGGGCTGGTCCTCGGGGACAGCCTTGGTCAGGTCGCTTCGCAGACCATGCCGAACATCGTGGTCGTCGACCGGGCTGTGTCGATCCCGGTCTTCCGTCCCCTGATCGGTATGGACAAGACCGAACTGGTCGACCTGGTTCGACGTATAGGTATGTGGGATGACGCAACCGGCGCCTACAAGGACTGCTGCTCGCTCATCTCGCGCAACCCGAGTACGCAGGCCACGATCGCGAAGGTTGTGGCGCTGGAAGAGAGCATGGCGATCGAAGCCCTGGTGGGGCAGATCGCTGAAGAGACCGAGATCGTATCGATCGGCACTGACGGAGTCGAGGCAAAGGAGGCTTGAGATCATGGGGATACTGGACAGGTTGAGAGCGGGTGGGGGCGGTGGTGACGGAGAAGTCGGAGAGGTCGGGGAAGGGAGTGATCACTCGTCGATCGGAACCGTACGGAAGATCGTCGAAGCTCTCGACAGTCTCGATCCCGATCAGGCCCGATATATCGCGCTCTTTGCCTACATCCTCGGCCGTGTCGCTCACGCCGATATGGAGATCGATGACGAGGAGACCCGCGAGATGGAGCGCCAGGTCGTGGAGTACGGCAGCATCCCGCCCGAGCAGGCGATGATCGTCGTGCAGATGGCCAAGACGCACAATCAGCTCTTCGGAGGGACTGCAGGGTATCTGGTGACGCGGGAATTCGACCAGGTCAGAATCGATCACTTCGGTGGAGGATGCGGAAATCCGGAAGATCTCCGGGGAACTGCATCTCTCCCAGCGCGATTTCATCGCCGTCCGCTCCCGCTTCCGGGAACACCTGGAGGTGTTGAAAAACCGTCAGGAGCAACCCTGACGAAACCTGCCTGCCCTTCTTTCCGTTATGCAGAGGGAAGCCTGACCTGTTCCGACGGTTCGAAGGGAGTTCAAGATGACAGAATACAGAGGGGCACGGGTGACGAAGATCATCCGATCCGCGGTCGTTCTCACCCTGCTGGCGGCTGCCGCGGGTTGTGCCGGTTCGGCTGCCAAAGTTGATACCAGGAGCGGCGGAGGGGCCGGGGACGCCGCCATGTTCGCCGGCACCTGGGAGGGGACCTTTGACGCCTCCGATTTTTCAGGGGAGATGGGGATCACGCTGGTTTACGAGAGCGGATCATATTCAGGATCCCTGATGGCGCGAGTGATGGATGAGGAACTGTGGAGCGACATAGAGGACTTCAAGCATGAAGGCGCTGAGTTCTCCTGTTACACCTTCATGAGCGACGCGGATGTCTACATCAAGGGGAAGGTCGAAGGGAACCGGATGTCGGGGACCTTCCAGGTCTTCGTGGGAGGTGAGCAGGCCGATGAGGGGGCCTTCAGTTTCGAGAAGAAGAAGTAGGCGTACCCGCGCGGTTCTCTGATGGTTCTTCGGGGAGAGCGGTCACTCCGACCGTTCTTCCCTTTCTCGGTCGGGATCATCCGATTCTTCGGTCTCGCCCGCGTACCGTTCCACCCACTTCTCGATCCGGGCGCGGTAGATGAATCCCACCGCGAAAAGAACCACGGAGACCGCGAGGATGACGATCGCGATCGTCCATTTCTGTCCGGCGGCGGCGCTCCCCATAAGAGTACTGCCGATGATGCCGGCCAGCCGACCGACCATCGATACTCCCAGGAAAAAGAAGAACCGCATCGGGGAGAGACCGGCCACGTAGCAGAGGATGTCTTTCGGTATTCCCGGGATCACGAAGAGCAGGAAGAAGCCGATCTGGGCCCGGGGACTTGCCGCGATCCGTTCTATCTTGTGGACCTGATCCTTGTTGAAGAACCTGGTCACGAACGGGGTTCCGAGGGCACGGGCAAGGTGGAAATTTACCGCGGATCCGATGGCGATCCCGAGCGTGGTGAGTCCCAGACCTCCCAGGAACCCGAAGAGATAGCCTCCGGCGACCTGGACCGTCTCGCCCGGGATAATGAACACCAGAACCTGGAGTATCTGGGCTCCGATAAAGATCAGGGGCGCGGTGATCCCCCACCCGGATACCCATTCACGGACGTTCTCCGGGGTCGAAAAGATGTTCCAGATCTCCTGCCGAAAGGCATAGACCAGAACCAGGATCCCCACGATGAGGAGGGGAAAGCCGATCGCGGCGAGGATCCCTGAGCGCTCTCTGCTATTATCTGAATCGGTCATATCGAGTGCGGAGCATGGTAATCGGAAACTCCGACTCTGACATGGCAAAAGGACAGGTGATTTCGTTTAATGGGAAAGATGTCCATCAATAATTACAGAGGTGACAGTATGAGATCATTCAGGATCTGGTTGCCACTCCTCCTGGTGGTATCCACTTCAGGCATGCTCCTGGCTCAGCAGGAGATCGGATTCCGTGAGGCCACCGAATATGATACCGGCGGATCAGTTTTCGAAGATCATGTGGTCGAGGAACTGATCGGTGTGTACACAGTCCTGCTCGAGGAGGCGAAAACGACCGAGGATTTCGTACGCGAAGCACGGATGCATTTCTGGAGACTCACCAACCGGTTGACGATGGGACGCCTGACGCCTGCTCACAAGTCTGACGTCCTCTCATGTCTTACCGCGATATCGGACGACAATCCCGGGTATGAAAAGCTGTTCGAACGCCAGCGGTGGGTGATCGAGAATCTGATGATCGGGGATGAGGCACCCGATATCAGTGGCTCGGACATGGATGGTGTCACCTTCAATCTCAGTGATTATCGTGGCTCGATCGTGGTACTTGTGTTCACCGGACACTGGTGTGGACCCTGTCGCAGCGAGTATCCATATCAACGGCTTCTCCTGGAGGTCATGGCTGATGAGCCTGTTGAAATACTCGGAGTGAACAGCGACGAATCGCGTATCATCGCCATCGACGCGAAGAAAGAAGAACGGCTCGCCTACCGCGCCTGGTGGGATGGACATGGCGAGGATCCCCGGAAAGGGCCGATCGCCACCGCCTGGAATATTACCGGTTGGCCGACGATCTATATCATCGACGACCGGGGTGTGATCCGCTTCAAGGGGAAACGTCATGAGGAAATGATCACGGCGGTTAAACAGCTTCTGGAAGAGAAACGCAGGCGGGGTGGACCGTGAGTGAAGCGACCTGTCTTGACATCGGGGACCGGTCGCATACCATACGCACGACCTGTATCAGGAAGGCGGAATCGTGAACACGGTTGAGGATATCGGCAGCAAGCTGGCCGAGCAGGGATTGAGCATCGGCGCCATCAAACTCGATCCGGATGATCCGTTCCAGTGGGCCTCCGGTTACCGGATGCCCGTATACAATGACAACAGGATGTTCCTTTTCGATCCGGAGAGCAGGAAGATGATCGCCCGGGGACTGGCCCTGATCATCGAGCAGGAGAATATCACCATCGATGTGGTCGCCGGGACCGCCACTGCCGGTATCCCCCACGGTACCTCGCTGGCTGACCTGCTCGATCTTCCGTACATCTATATCCGTGACAAACCGAAGGGACATGGTCTCCGGAACCGGATCGAAGGGATCGATGCCGGATCGGACCTGGCAGGCCGCGAAGTGATCGTCATCGAAGACCTTATCTCCACCGGTGGGAGTTCGGCGAAAGCGGTCGAAGCGGTCAGGGTGGCCAGCGGCACCTGTGGATGGTGTGTTTCCATCTTCAACTATGGACTCGATCGCGCTTCGGAGCAGTTCGCGAATCTCGATCCACCGTGCGAAGTGAGATCCCTTCTGACGTTCGACGTCCTTCTTGAGACTGCCCGCGTGAGCGGACGACTCACCACCGACCAGATCGCTCTGCTCGATGAGTGGCGGATGGATCCATTCTCCTGGGGTGACCAGCACGGTTTTCCCAGGATCGAGAAGTGAGAAAGGATGGCAGGGTGATAGAACTGTCGGCAAAAGAGGAACTCGCGCGCCGGATGGTCTGCCTGCCCCTTGATGGCCTGGACTCGATCGATGAGGTCCGGGAGAGGATCGAGGAGCTGAGCCCCTTCGTCGGTCTCTTCAAGGTGGGCAAGGAGTCGTTTACCCGCTTCGGCCCCGAGGTCATATCGCTGGTGACCGACGGCGGTGCCGAGGTGTTCCTCGATCTGAAATACCACGATATACCCAACACGGTGAAAGGGGCTGCCGGAGCGGCCACCGGACTCGGGGTGGCGATGTTCAACGTCCATGCTTCCGGCGGGCTGGCGATGATGGAAGCCGCCCGGATCGGGGTGGAAGAGGCGGATTCCCCCGGCGGGAAGAAGCCGAAGGTACTGGCGGTCACCGTGCTTACGAGCCTGGATGAAGAGGCACTCAATACTGAATGTCGAATACCCGGAACGGTCGCGGAGCATGTCGCGCACCTGACCCTGCTGACCGAAGAAGCCGGTCTGGACGGCATCGTCTGCTCGGCGGCGGACATGGAGCCCCTGAAGAACCGGATGAGTCCGGAATTCCTCTTCGTCACCCCGGGCATCAGGGGTACCACCACACCCGCCGGTGAGGATCAGAAACGGGTCCTCTCCCCGGGGCGGGCAGTCGCGGCAGGATCATCACTGCTGGTGATCGGACGGGCGATCACCGCCGCCGACGATCGGCAGGCAGCAGCCAGGGATGTTCTGAAGGATATCGCGGCGGTTCTGTGAGACCGGGAGGTTCCATGTACTCATTCCTGGGTAAAGAGATAAAGGGCCCCTGGGGGATCCCTTCGGGGGTGGTGGCAACGAACGAGGATACCGCCCGCTGGATGCTGCAGAATGTCCCCCAGATCGGCTGGTTCGTGGGGAAGAGCACCACCATCGAACCGCGGGAGGGCAACCCGGAGGATATCATCAGCCAGCCTGCCCCCGATTCCCTCTGGAACGCGGTCGGGTATGCCAATCCCGGTCTCGATCTCATGATCGAAGGCTTCCGGAACCTGCGGGAATCGGTCTCTGACGACGTGTTCCTCATGGCGCAGATCGGTGAAGGGAACGAAGAGGGTTTCGAACACGCGGTCGCGGAGTACGATCGGGCCGGGGACGTCGACGGGATCGAGTTGAATCTCTCCTGCCCCCATATCGAAAAGGGCGGGATCCTTATCGGCGGAAATCCCGAGGTGGTCGCCTCGATCGTGAGGGCTTCAAGGCGCGCGACAGACAGACCTCTCATCGTGAAGCTGAATGCCGGTGTCGACCGGCTCGAAGAGGTCGCCGCGGCGGCTGCCGGGGCCGGTGCCGACGCCCTTTCGGCCATCAACACGATCGGGGGTCCCAATCCGGAGATCAGCAAGGGCTTTGGCGGGCTCTCGGGCGGACTCCTCTTCCCGGTCACCGTGGCCGCGGTCAGGCGGATCCGGTCGGTGGTCTCCCTGCCGATCATCTGCATGGGAGGGATCAGGGGCGCGGCCAACATCAGAACCCTCCAGGAGATCGATCCCGATTTCCACTTCGCGATCGGAACCGCCCTCGGGGGACTCGATTCGGAAGGTGTGAAGCACTACTTCCACCAGCTCGAACAGGACCTGGTCTCGGGTACCGACCTCGCCGCGGAGATGACCCTCTCCGAGAAGCTGATGGAATACACCCCGTTCGTGGTGTCGGAGATAGAAGAGTACGGTGAATCGATCAGACTCCTCCGATTCCATCAGAACCTCGACGCCGGGATCGGGCAGTTCGTCTTCCTCAAGGTGGGCACCGGCTTCTCGAAGCCGTTCTCGGTCGCCAGTGATCGCGAAGGACTGGAACTGGTGGGATCCGGGGTCCGTACGGCAGGGAATTCTCCTTCCCCGAGGACCGGCAGGTCGTCTTCGTGGGAGCCGGCTGCGGAATCGCGCCGGTGATGCACGCGGCCGAACATCATCCCGGCCCGAAGCGGTTCGTGCTCGGCGCGGTCACCGAAGATGAACTGACCTACATCGAGCGACTGCGGGCCCTGGGACCACTCGATGTGTCGACCGATGACGGGAGCGCGGGCTATCAGGGGTATGTGGGCGATCTGCTCGAAGAGGTGCTGGAACGGGAGGATGTCGAGGGAGCGCTCTACTTCAACTGCGGGCCGGAGGTGGCCATGGCCGCGGCCGACCGGGTCGAGCGCCGGTTCGCTCCTGCCGGAGATATCTACCACCTCGTGGAGCGGGTGACCAGCTGTGCCATCGGTATCTGCGGCAAGTGTTCGATCCCCAACGGCAAACGCCTCTGTATCGACGGCCCCGTCTTCACCGCCGCCGAATTCACACCGGACGAGTACACCCGCGACAAGACCGGCCGGAAGATCATCGATCCTCACGGATCGGGGGGACCCGGCTGCAAGACCGTAGTGTGAATGAACCGCGTCCTCCTCATCCACGTCTACCCCTCCTCGGAACTCCTGATGATTTTGACTCAGCCCTGGGGACGCTGCCGCCGGAGGTGCGAATCCGCAGACAGGCGCGTGGTGAGAATGATATCATCCTGCTCTTCGTGAGATCACTGGCGGAGCTCGGGAAACGGTTCCCGGCGGCGGAGAAGATCCTCAAGCAGGGCGGCCGGCTGTGGCTCATCTGGCCGAAGAAGGCGTCAGGTGTAAAGAGCGACCTCACCCAGCAGGTGGTGAGGGATTTCGGACTGGGGACCGGGCTGGTCGACTTCAAGGTCAGCTCGATTGACGAGACCTGGTCCGGCCTCTGCTTCACCCAGCGCAGGAAAAAGAGGAACTGAACGATGGCGAATCCGACTGTCATGCTCATCGGTCTCGGTCATCTGGGGAGCGCGATGCTCGAGCTCTTCGCCCGGGATGACGCGATCGGACCGATTGTGGCCTGCGATCTCCCCGACCGTGACGGAGAGGCCCGTTGCAACCTGGCCCGGCTGGGAGCCCTGGCCCAGGGTTGTCGGCCCGAAATCCGGTTCCAACCCCTCGATGTGACCGTTGAGGGAGCGCTGGCCGAGGCGGTCGACCAGGTCAAACCCGATCTCGTGCTCAGCACCGTATCGATGCAGACCTGGTGGCTGACCGATCTCCTGCCCGCGCCGCAGCGTGAACGTCTCTCCGAGGCGCGCTTCGGCGCCTGGCTGCCGATCCACTTTCCGCTGACCTGGCGCGTCATGAAGGGGCTCCGTGAGGCAGACTATGACGGGATCGCGCTGACCGCTCCCTTTCCCGACGTGGTGAACTGCATGCTGGGCAGGGTGGGGCTGGCGCCGCTGGCCGGCGTCGGGAACCTGGATGAGATGGTCCCGAAGCTGCAGCACCTCATCGCCGAAAAGACCGGAATTCCCTACGATGAGATCGTCATCTACCTCGTGGCCCACCATTCCTTCGAACCGGCGGTGTTCAGCGCCGTTGCTCCAGGGAGAGAATTTCCACCATACTTCCTTCGGGTGGAGCATGAAGGCCGGGAGATCACGAACGAGGTAGACGCCCACTTTCTGCTCCATACTCCCTATCCCCTGCCGGACGGACCGGCCTGGAGCTTCCTGACGGCGGGGTCCTCCCTGCGTCTGGTGAAGGCGCTTTTCAGCGAGAAACCGGCCCTTCTGCATGCCCCCGCGCCGGGCGGACTGCCCGGCGGCTACCCGGTCGTGGTCTCTTCCGGAAAGATAGATCTCGCCCCGATCGAGGGATTGACCGCGGAGGATGCGATCGCCATCAACGAGGCCTCACACTCCTTCGACGGGATCTTAGAGATAGCAGCGGATGGGACCGCCAGGTTCACCGATACCACGACCGGTATCATGAAAGAGGAACTCGGTTTCGACTGTCCGAGCCTTCACCCCGAGGAAGCGGAGGAGCGGGGCCGGGAACTGATCAGGAGATTCAGAGAATACGCCGTGCGGCTCGGCGTCAATCTTCCCTGAACAAACCGTTGAAGAGGAAGGCGAACCAGACATGGTAATAAAGACTGATCGATCGAAGGAACTCTTCGAACGGGCCCTGAAGGTCCTGGTCGAGGGAGGGAGTTCACCCTCCCGCGGTCCCGCGAACTATGGTGATTACCCGTTGTTCATCAAACGGGGCGAGGGAGCCACGATCGAGGATGTGGACGGTAACCGCTACATCGACTGGATGATGGCCTACGGAGCGCTCCCTCTCGGGCATGCTCACCCCCTCATCGTGGAAGCCATCAGTGAGGCCGCGTCGACCGGTACTCTCTTCGCCGCCGCGACCGAGGTGGAGATCGAGGTGGCCGAACTCATATCCGGTCTCGTTCCGGGGGCTGAAAAGGTCCGCTTCGCGAATACCGGCACCGAGGCCACGATGGCCGCCATCAGACTCGCCCGGGGTTTCACCGGTCGGCCCCGCTTCATCAAGTTCGAAGGCCACTACCACGGCTGGTACGACGATTACCTGGTCAGCGCGCATCCCCAGCCTGCCGTCCTCTTCGGTCACCCCAACGATCCGGTGAAGATCCCGGACAGTTCCGGCCTGAACCGGAGAGCGCTTGAAGACACGATCGTGATCCCCTGGAACGATCTCGAGGCTGTCGAACGGGCCATCAGCAACTACCGTGGTTCGATCGCGGCCGTGATCACCGAAGGGATCATGGCCAACATCGGTGTGATCCCGCCCGCCGACGGATACCTGCAGGGACTCCGGGAACTCACCCGGGCCAATGACATCCTCCTCATCCTCGATGAGACGGTGACGGGGTGCCGGATAGCGCCGGGAGGATGCCAGGAACTCTACGGTGTTGACGCCGACATCGTGACGATGGGGAAGGGGCTCGGAGCCGGGCTCCCGGTCGCGGCCTTCGCCGGACGGGGTGAGATCATGGAAGCGCTCGCCTGGGGCGGCGTGCTTCACTACGGAACCCAGAACGCCTCCCGGGCCGGCATGTTCGCTTCTCGCGTAAACCTGACCGAACTTTCGAAGGATGACGGGGCAGCCTTCAAACGTCTGTGGGAGATCGGTGAGAGTCTCACCGGCGGCCTGAACCGGGTCTTCGAGGAGACCGGCACCGCCGCGATCGCCCAGGGAGTGGGGCCGATGCTCCAGATTCTGTTTACCGAGCGTTCCGCGATCACCGATTTCAGGGAGTTCTGTGCCCACGTGGATCGTGGTCGCTATCAGCGGTTCGCTCTCTCGCTCTTCGAACACGGGATCTACATGACCCCCTCATCAGCCCTCCACTCGGTTGCGTCACTGGCCCACAGCGATGAGGACATAGCCGTAACCCTGGAGGCGGTCAGAACAGTATTGAGTTCCTGAACGGCAGTTCGATGATGGAAGGAGACCACGGCGTGGATCTGCGGAACCATGTAACCATCAATGATATCGAGGCACGTTACGCTACGATCGACGAACTCCGGACAGCGGCGGAGAACGTCACCGGAGATAATATCGGCCTCCGCCTGAGGATGGCAGCCAGATACCGGGAGATACTGGAGATCCGCGACCAGGAGATCGTCGGCGGACTGATCGGACGGCTCGATGCTGAACCGCTCGATCATGTCACCATCGTACTGGAGATGACGACCCAGCAGGCGGTGGAAGAGGAACTGAGGACCGGACGACTCTTCTTCTCCGGTCAGCTGGGATGAAGGGGACAAGATGAAGGGGATCAGGGGTGGTGATGCATGTTGAAACCGGCTGAGATAGATTTCGCTTTCCTGCGCGGCCAGAGCGTCGGCGTGGACTCCATTATCCAGACCCCCTTCGGGGAGCGGTTGATGGTCTATTGCGACTACACCGCCTCCGGCCGCAACCTCTCCTTCATCGAACGGTACCTGCAGGATATCCAGCGACAGTACGCCAATACCCATACCGAGGATGATATCACCGGCCGCAGCATGAGCCGGCTCATGGAGGAGGCCGGACGGATCATCAAGGATGCCGTCAACGCCGGCCCGCAGGGGCGGATCATCCCGGTCGGCACCGGCGCGACCGCTGCCATCGACAAGTTCCAGCAACTGGTCGGGGTGGCTCTCCCGCCGGCGACATGGCAGCTGATCTCCCGGATGTTCGAGGAATATCCGGAGGGGGGCGACCTCGAGGCGTGGTACCGGTTCATCCGGGAGCATCAGCCGGTGGTCATCGTGGGGCCGTTCGAGCATCACTCGAACGAGGTCACCTGGCGGCAGGGACTGGCGACGGTCGTCACGACCGGTCTCAACGCGGAGGGGCAGATCGATCTCGACCACCTCGAGGAGATCCTCACCGATCCCCGTTATGAAGGCCGGTTAAAGATAGGATCGTTTTCGGCTGCCTCCAACGTAACGGGGATGCTGACCCCGGTGAACGAGATCGCCCGGATCCTGCACCGGCATGGCGCCCTGGCCTGCTTCGATTATGCCGCCAGCGCGCCCTACGTGAAGATCGACATGAACCCTCCAGCGGGGGATACCCCGGGGGGGCACACCCCGCTGGAGGGAGGAGATCCTTCCCTCGACGCGGTCTTCATCTCGCCTCACAAGTTCCTGGGAGGCCCCGGTTCGACCGGGGTGCGGCGGGGGGACCGTCGATTACGTAGGCCTGGGGGACCACGACTTCATCGCCGATATCGAGGAACGGGAAAAGGCGGGCACCCCCGGGGTGCTGCAGATCATGAAGGCCGCCCTCGCGTTCATGGTCAAAAATGCCATCACGGTGGAGGCGATCGAGGAACGGGAACAGGAACTCACCCGGAGGGCGATGGCCAGGATGGGCGGCAATCCCCTCATAGAAGTCCTCGGCAATCCTGATCCGGAACAGCGTATCTGTATCATCTCCTTCAATGTGAAAGATCCCCGGGGCGGGTATCTCCATCCGAAGTTCGTGACCGTTCTTCTGAACGACCTCTTCGGCATCCAGTCCCGGGCCGGCTGTTCCTGCGCCGGTCCGTACGGGCATCGCCTGCTCGGTATCGATGACGACACCTCGGAGCAGTTCCGCCGGTGGATCAGTGAGGGGTATCAGGGGATCAAGCCCGGCTGGTGCCGGATCGGACTGCACTACATCATGGATGACACCGACGTGGAGTTCATCCTCGACGCGATCGACTTCGTGGCGCGCGAGGGGTGTCGCTTTCTCCCTCTCTACGAGTTCGACAACCGCAGCGGAGCCTGGAGTCACCGGGAGTATGAGGAAGTGATCCAGTCCTTCTCGCTCGAATATGCCCTGAAGGACGAATGTCTCGATCCGGAGAGCCTGAGTGAGGAGGAGCGCCGGAAGCTCTATCCACGCTACCTTGATGAGGCTCGTACGTTCGCGGCGACACTCCCCATGCCGGTGGGTGGATCAACAGAAGATACGGATGACATCTTCGGCGATCTGCGGTTCTCCCCATGCCGGTGGGTGGATCAACAGAAGATACGGATGACATCTTCGGCGATCTGCGGTTCTTCTCCATCTGAGGCGCTTACTCTGCCTGGAGAGCCTTCATCGGATCTACGCGCAGTACGTTCAGGGATGGAATAAGGCCCATTTGTTTCCGCGGGAGAAGCACCCCATGGCGAACCACGATTTCATATTCCCCACCGGCTGGCATCGATTCCACCGGAAGGTACTCTATAATTTCCAGTTCAACCGCTGGCATTCACTTGGATTCGCCAGATATGAAGACATGGTCGAAGCCGGGCAGCGCATC
>JALGWK010000105.1 GCA_025774205.1 bacterium | reverse complement strand
AGAATGCGGCCTGTTCCAGTTCGCCGGGAGCACCCTCGGTGATGAGAACGGGACCGAACGGGTTGCCAGTGTCAACGTCACGCCCTCCTTTCTGCCGATGCTGGGTGTGGAACCGGCCCTCGGCCGGCACTTCACCGAAGAGGAGATGGACCCCGGGAACCAGTTCAAAACGATCATCACGCATGGCTTCTGGCAGGACCGTTTCTCGGGTGATCCCGGGATACTCGACCAGGAACTGCGCATCAATGGTCGTGAATACGCCATCGTTGGGGTGCTTCCGGAGGACTTCCGACTGTGGAGGAACAACGATATCCGGTTCTTCCTGCCCCTCGCGTTCGCTGAGGAACAGCGCGGAATCCAGTCCCTGCACAGCAACAACTTCCAGATGCTGGCGCGTCTTGCCCCGGGAGCCTCGATCGAACAGGCTCTGGGCCAGCTGGAGGTACTCAATGCCGCCCTCACGGAACAGTCCCCGATCCCCAACGCGGAGCAGCTACTGAAGGATGCCGGGTTCCACACCCAGGTCCACGACCTGCAGCGATTCCTGGTGAGAGACATCCGGGATTCGTTCATCATGTTGTGGGCAGGGGTTTTTCTGGTCCTGCTCATCGGGTGCGTGAACATCGCCAATCTCCTCTTCGCCCGCTCGAACGTGCGGACCGGAGAGATCGCTACCCGCTTCGCGCTCGGAGCCAACCGGAAGCGTCTTACCAGGCAACTCATCTCCGAGAGCGTGCTGCTGGCGGTTATCGGAGGCGGCCTCGGGATCGGGATCGCCCTCCTCGGCATGAGGCTGCTCAACACCCTCGGAGTGGACCAGCTGCCGCGGGGCGCCGATATCGCCATGGACGGCAACGTCCTCCTCTTCACCCTGTTCCTGTCGGTCGGCGCGGGGATCCTCTTCGGCACGATTCCTCTCTTCAGGATCTTCAGGCTCGACCTGAGCAGTGTCTTCCGACAGGAAGGCAGAACCCTTACCGGAGGGAAACGGACCTCGCTGGTGAGGAACACGCTGGTCGTTTTCCAGGTCGCGGTCGCTTTCATCCTGCTGATCAGCGCCAGCCTGCTCTTCTCCAGCTTCCGTCAGGCCGTAAAGGTGAATCCCGGGTTCGACAGTGAACGGATCCTGACCGGCCTCATCAGCCTGCCGGGATCAAGCTATGGGGATGCCGCCAGCCGTCGACAGTTCATCGACAAGGCCCTGGCGGAGGTTCGCGCTCTCCCCGCGGTCTCCGAGGCCGCGGTCATCCGGGGCCTGCCGTTCACCGGCAGCAATTCCGCCAATGTGATCATGCCGGAGGGACACCAGCCGCAACCGGGTGAATCACTGCTCGCCCCGGCGACGATGTGGGCCGGGCCGGGGTATTTCGAAGCGATGGGGATCCCGTTGCTCGCAGGGCGTTATTTCGAGGAGGTGGATACCGAGGGTAGGGAACAGGTCATCATCATCGACCAGTGGCTCGCCCATCGTTACTGGCCCGACTCGAGTCCGATCGGTCAACGGATGTTCACCGGAGTTCCGGATATGGAGCCGGACGAAAGCCAGTTCTGGCGGATCATCGGGGTGGTTGGTGAGGTCAAACAGAATGATCTCACTTCGGACGATACCGCCGGGGCGTACTACTTCACCTATCGGCAGTCCCCGATCGGATTCTTCAACCTGGTCGTAAAAACCGAGGTTGAGCCGACCTCGCTGACCGGCGCGATCCGGCAGATCATCACCGACCTTGATGTGGAACTTCCATTTTACAATGTGGAGACGATGGAAGACCTGGTCAGCGATTCCCTGCGGGCACGACAGTCCACGATGCTCCTGCTGATGATCTTCGCCGGGGTGGCTCTCTTCCTCTCGGCGGTCGGGATCTACGGCATTCTGGCCTATGCGGTGAACCAGAGAACCCGCGAACTGGGGATCATGCTGGCCCTGGGGAGCAGTGCCCAACGCGTCTTCAGAAACGTGATCGTTCAGGGGCTCATGATGATGGGTATCGGACTGGTTCTCGGCGTGAGCGGGACGCTCCTGACCACCCGGCTCATCCAGACTCAGCTCTACGGGATCTCACCGGTGTATCCCCTCGCGTACGTGGCCGTCAGTGTCATGCTCGTCATCATCTCACTTCTGGCCTGTTCCGTACCGGCCCGCCGGGCAACCCGGATCGACCCGGTGAAGACGCTCTACTATAAGTAGCTATCTGACTGGAGGTACCATGCGTCATTTTCGTCACAGTCTCAGGGTGATCAGGAAGAATCCCGGGGTTTCCACCCTGTCGATCACATCCCTGGTCCTGGCGATCACGCTCAACGCGGTCATCTTCAGCCTGGTCGACTGGCTCTGGCTCAGTCCCTCGCCGTACGAGTCCCCTCAGGGAGTGGTGCGGGTTTTCGCCAGCAGCGACCGGATCTCGATGGGCAGTTTCTCATGGCCCGACTATGAGACTGTTCGTGACCGGGCAGAATCGGTCACCGGACTTGCGGCGGTCCAGCATCGGGGCGCCAGTCTTGTGGGCGATGAATACTCGATCGATCTGCTGGCCGATGTGGTGTCGAGGAATTTCTTCGATGTTCTGGGTGCGACGGCCCACCTGGGGACGATGTTCAGTGAGGGCGATCCGCTCGACATCCAGACCCAGCCGATGGTGGTGATCAGTCACAGCCTCTGGCAGCGGCACTACAGCGGCGATCCCGACATCATCGGGAAAACCGTCCAGATCACCGGTCGGGATCGGATGGTGGCGGGGGTCGCCCCGGCCTCCTTCTACGGTCTGAACCGACTCGTTCCGATCGACGTCTGGTTCCCGGTCGAAACGTGGGGGAATCCGGAGGAGCGTGTGTCACGCGAGTTCCGGGATTTCTACCTGATAGGACGCCTGCAGCCGGGGATCGAGGCTGCCTCGGCGGAGGCTGAGATCGAAACCTTCATGCGTCAGCTCGAATTGCAGGACCTCTCTACCCGCACCGATCAGAGGGCTCTCGTCCAGACCGAAGTCAAGTATCAGAACAGCCAGTCATCCTCCATCGGAGTGCTCCTCTTCGCGATCGTGGGCGCGGTTCTGCTGATCGCCTGCGCCAACGTCTCGGGCCTGATGCTGGCCCGATCAGTAACCCGCCAGCGGGAGATGGCCGTACGGCTCGCCACCGGTGCCAACCGCGGGCACCTTATCCGGCAAATGCTGGCCGAGGGCCTGATGCTCTCGGGCATAGCGGTCGTCATCAGTCTCCTTCTGGCCAACTGGATCCTTCATCTGCTACCGAACCTCATGCCGTCGGTCCCCTACTACATCGAGTTCGGTTTCTCGCTCGATGAACGGACCATCTTCTTCGCGCTCATCCTGACCCTCTTCACCACCGCGCTGACCGGACTGCTGCCGGCGCTGAACGCTTCCCGCCCCGACCTGGTCCCGCTCCTGAAGGGCGGTGTCATCCAGACAGGACGGGGGGGGACGCGCACAGGCAGTCTGAACCTGCTCGTCACGGGGCAGTTCGCGCTGGCCTTCGTCCTCATCGCCTCCTCCGGCCTGCTCATGCGCAGTTTCAACCAGGTCTACGATATCGATCCCGGGTTCAACCGGAATGACATCCTGATCGCCCAGATCTACCCGCCCGGCGGCCGCAACGAGGCCGCCTCCTTCTCCATCGACCTGCTGGAACGGGTCAGGTCCCTGCCCGGCGTCATGAACGCCACCGTCTCACGACATGTCCCCTTCTTCCCGTCGGGCGGAGGCGCCACCCGGCGGGTGTATGTCCCCGACAGTGGCGAGGGCTGGAGCGAATCGGGACGGGCGATCAAATTCAACCTCGTGGAACAGGAGTACTTCAGAACCCTTGATATCACCATCCTCAGAGGGAGGGAGTTCACCGGGGCTGACAACAGCAACAGCGCCCCGGTCATCATGGTGAACGAGACCATGGCCGAAACATACTGGCCGGGAGAAGACCCGATCGGCAGGACGGTGATCCTGAACGGTCCCGGTGAGGAGTCGGTCGAGATCGTCGGACTCGTGCCTGACGGCAAGTACAACAACATGGAGGAGGAAGCGGAGCCGTACTTCTACATGCCTCTCGGGCAGCTCCCGTGGTGGGATTATCTGCTGCTGGTCTACACCGGCGGTGATACCGGTCCCCTGGTGGAGCCGATCCGGCAGGAGATCCGCGCCATGAACAGCGAGATCTCCATTTTCCCGATGACCACTCTTTACCAGCTCATGCGCGATAAATCATATGATCGGGAACTGCTCATGTGGCTGGCGCTCTTCTTTACCGGTCTGGGCGTCATCCTCGCTGCAACCGGCCTCTTCGGCGTGATCACCTACACCGTGACCCGAAGAACCCACGAGTTCGGGGTCCGGATGGCGCTGGGTGCCCAGAAGAGCGACGTCATGCGGCTCATCATCAGACTGGGCGGACGGTTGGTCCTGCTCGGCCTCATGGTGGGGATCCCACTCTCCCTCGTGACAGGAAGACTGATGCGCAGCATGCTCTTCGGGGTGGCCCCGATCGATCCGATGAGTCTGCTCACTGCCTTCGCGGTCGTTGTCGCCGTGTCCCTTTTCGCGACGATCGTGCCTGGACTCCGGGCGACCGAGGTCGATCCTCTGGTGGTGATCCGCACCGAGTGACCGGAGCGGAGCTGCTTCTGGAAATCCGCGATCCGATGTAGCATGGAGTGGTCTCCGGGTAACCGGAACCCCTGAACCGAACGCGGATTGCCGGGCAGTGACCGGCCGAGGTGAGTTGAGTGGATGTTCCCCGAACAGCCGAGGTCGTCATCATCGGTGGCGGCGTGATGGGCGTGAGCACGGCCTGGCACCTCGCTCAGCGGGGTTGCGAAGAGGTGATACTCCTCGAACGACATGCCCTGTTCGGAACCGAAGCCACCGGTCGCTGCGCCGGAGGGATCCGCTATCAGTTCAGCACGGAGATCAACATCGCCCTGTCCCGGCTGAGCCTGCCGATGCTTGATCGTTTCGAGGAGGAAATCGGACAACCGATCGACCTCCGCCGGTGCGGCTATCTCTTCCTGTTGACCGGTGAAGAGGAGGCCGATGCGTTCCGGGGCAGTGTCGACAGGCAGCGTCAAGCCGGCGTCGGGACCGAGTGGCTCGAACCGGAGGATATCGCCGCGATGGTCCCGCTGATCGACCTGGCGGGAGTCGTGGCCGGCACCTTCCACTCCCTCGACGGTCTGGCCGATCCGGCCGGGGTGGTGCAGGGGTACGTTGCGGGTGCCCGACGAGCCGGCGCCCGACTGCTGACCGGAGTGGAGGTGACCGACCTCACTGTCGAGAATGGACGGATAACCGGAGTATCAACGGACCGCGGTGAGATCGCGACCGGGTCGGTGGTGAACGCCGCCGGTCCCTGGGCCGCGACGATCGGCTTCATGGCGGGTATCGAACTCCCCGTCCTCCCCATCCGACGCCAGATCGCGGTGACCACTCCCATTCCGGAATTACCCGACGACTTCCCCATGATCATCGATTTCGCGAAGTCCCTCTATTTCCACCGGGAGGGACCGGCCATCCTCACCGGCATGTCCAATCCCGATGAGCCGGTCGGATTCGAGCAGTCGGTCGATCCCGATTGGGAGGCGATTCACCTGGAGGCGGCCGTCAATCGTCTGCCGATACTGGCGGAGGCGGGGATCACCAGTCGCTGGGCAGGACTCTATGAAGTCACGCCCGATGCCCACCCCATCCTCGGAAGGGTACTGGAAGTCGAAGGATTCCTCGTGGTCTGCGGCTTCAGCGGCCACGGATTCCAGCACGGACCGGCCTGCGGTCTGCTGATGGCCGAAGAGATCATGGACGGGCGGGCGCATACGCTCGATATTTCCTCCCTCGATCTGGCCCGTTTCTCCGAGGGCCGTTCGATCGACGAGTACCACGTGGTATGACACCGAACCGATCAGAACGGAGATGAACATGCGGACCAATCCAGTTTTCCTGCTGCCGATCCTGCTGCTGGCACCCTTTTCTGATGCTGCGCCCCCGGCGATCACCCCCCCGGGAGTGTATGCGATCGACCTGCCTCAGGAGCCGGCCCTCGAGCGTGAACTGGCAGGCATGATCTCCGAAGAGCGGATGCAGGAGACTGTCAGGGCCCTCTGTGACTTCGGACCCCGCATGGGCGGTACCAGTTCGGGAGACGCCGCGGCATCGTGGCTGGCCGGGGAATTCAGGCAGGCCGGCCTCGA
>JALGWK010000104.1 GCA_025774205.1 bacterium | reverse complement strand
GCCGCGACTCCGGACGTGGAGGGAGCGGTTCCTTCGGTGTGATCGGTCTCTGACATGGGAATCCCCTGAATAAACCCGACAATTTTTGTCGCTTTTATTGCGACTGTATGATAGGCACCCTGAATTGCCTGTCAACCCCTGATATCATGCGGATTTGCACCATTTAGAATGTTTCCTGTCTGTCACCTGATTGCCACATGAATATTCGATTGTGCTGTCATCCAGAACTGTCGAAACTGATGACGAACCGGACCACGGAAGCTGCAGCCGCTGTGATCCCGATGGCCGGTCGAACCGTCCAATCAAGGAGATTCTCAGGATGTTCCGTCGAGTTCTTACCGCTGCCGTGATACTGGTGATTATCTCCTCAGGTACTCTGGTGGATGCCCAGGTTGCCGGGAGTGGCACGCTCAAGGGCAAGGCATACTTCGACCTGTCGCAGGGGCTGAGTGACGATGTGAACAACATGCTCACCCACGGGTTCCGCCGGGTCTACTTCACCTACAACCTGCAGATGGATGATGGCATCACCGGCCGGTTCCGGACCGACGTGAAGCAGGACGGGGACGGCAAGTGGCGTCTCTTCATCAAGCACGTCTACGCCAACTGGAAGGTCTCCGATCTGCTCTCGATCAGGACCGGTATGATGGGCACCATCCTGTTCGGTACCATCGAGGAAGTCTGGGGCTACCGCGGGGTCGAGATGACCATGCAGGACTACTACAAGCTCCGCTCCTCGGCCGATCTCGGGCTGATGGCCCGGCTGCGGCTGAATGACATGATCGCGGTCAACGTCATGTTCAGTAACGGGAACGGCTACAGCGGGAACGAGGACGCCTCCTTCGGCAAGGCCTACGAGGTCCAGGGTGTCTTCACCCCGGTCGACGGTCTGCTCGTGACCGCCCATTACGGGATGAACGGTTTTGACCGTGACGGCGATCCGACGACTGAGGAGGACATGGAGAACACCACCACCATGGACCTCTCGGTGGGGTATGAGGGCGACGGTTTCGCGTTCGGAGGTTCCTACTCCACCCAGACGAACTACCGGTTCACCCTCGACCAGGACGGGTCGGGCTTCTGGGGCTTCGGCCGTTACGAACTCCCGGGATCTCCGCTCACCGTGCTCGGTACGTACATGAACTGGGATCCCGATACCAGCATGGACGATGATACCATGACCCTGCTGATGGTCGGTCTCGACTACAGTGCCGGCAAGGGACTGAGCATCATCCCCAACTTCCACCAGACGAAGACAGGCAGTGCCGATCCGACCACGATGTTCCGGATCACCTTCAACTGGAAGTGGTAGTAATCATCATTCAGATGGCAGGGTGAACCAGAAGAGAGAACCGCCGTCGGGAACTGGTTCGAAGCCGGCTCTCCCGCCCATCGCTTCCGCCAGGTGACGTACGATGGAGAGTCCGAGTCCGGTCCCGCCGGTTTCCCTCGACCGTCCTTCATCGATCCGGTAGAAACGTTCGAAGATACGGTCCCGGTGCCGGGACTCGATCCCCGGACCGTTGTTGATCACTTCGATCCTTATCTCTCCATCGCGCCGATCTGCACGAATGATGATCTTCCCGCCTTCAGGGGTATACTTGATCGCGTTGTCGAGGAGGTTCAGGAAAATCTGCTCTACTCCCTGGGGATCGGCCATGACCGCCAGATCGTCCGGGATCCCGACGGTGAGTTCGTGCTCTCTGCTCTCAATGAGGTCTTTAAGGGACCTGACCGTGTTCTGCAGTACTCCATGGAGCTGCAGTGTGACCTTCTCGGCCTGGTATCCCTCGCTCTCCAGTCTGGAGAGGTCGAGCAGGTCGTCCACCAGGTTCGAGAGGCGTTCGGCGTCTTTGAGGATGTTGCCGGTGAACCGGACCGCGTGTTCCCGATCATCAAGAGCTCCATCGATCAGGGTTTCGGCATTGGCCCGGATCACGCTCACGGGAGTGCGCAGTTCGTGGGAGACATTCGCCAGAAAGTCGCGCCTGATACGTTCCAGCCGTCTCAATTCTGTGACGTCGATCAGGACCAGGACCGCACCGCCATTCACATCGAGGGGTGTTGCCCGGACGAGCAGAGTGAGCGCCAGGTCCCCGAGCAAGGCGATCTCTCCGGCAGCGGGAGTGCCGGCCTGGGCAGAATGCACAAGACGGTCGAGATCGGGAGACCGTACCGTCTCGAGGAGGGTCCTTCCGATCGGTTCCTCATCAAGACCGAGCAGCGACATGGCCCGCGGATTGACCATCGTGATCCGCTGGTCGGCGCCGAGGGCGATCACCGCGCCATGCATGCTGTCCAGGACCGCCTGGAAACGGTCCCGTTCATCGGACAACGTGGATACGGTGCGTTCCAGTTCCTCCGCGATCTGGTTTATCGATCCGGCCAGCCCTCCAAGTTCATCACGGCTCCGGGGAAGTATCCGATGGCCCATCTCTCCGGAAGCCAGGGAACGCGCTCCGTCGGCGATCTCCAGCAGTGTGCGTGCCAGGAGGCGGGAGATCACGCCTGAGACCAGGAGGGCAAGGACGACCCCGAGCAGTCCGGCGACAGCGAGGAACCCCCGGAACCGCCTGATGGCGGTGTTCACCTCGGTCAGTGGTCGGGATACCCGCACAACACCCGCCCCATCCTCCCGGGACCAGGGCAGCGCCAGGTAGAGCATGTCGGTGCTGAGGGTCGTGCTGTAACGACGGGCCGCTCCCTGACCCTCCGTGATGGCATCATGTATCTCACTGCGGTTGCGATGGTTTTCTACCACCTCGATCTCATCGAGATTCAGGTCGGTGTCACCGAGGACTGTTCCATCACCCGATATGATCGTGACCCTGATATCCACCAGGTGACCGATCGAGTCGGCGAAGGTGTCCCAGGCTGCCATGGAATCGAAGACCGGGGTCTGTTCCACCTGTTGACGGGTGAGCCGGGCGAAGTCGGTCAGTTCACTCTCGATCCAATCCTCGTACCAGACCCTCAGGCGGTTCTCCAGGTAGAGTCCGCTGACGACGATCATGATGAGGATGGCCGCAACCGAACTGAGAACGATCCTGCCCCGCATTCCGATCCTCACTCTGGTACTCCGTTCACTCTGGCACGGAAGCGATAACCGACTCCACGCACCGTCTCGATGAATTCTCCGGCCGGACCCAGTTTCTCCCGGAGGCGCTTGATGTGGGTGTCGACGGTCCGGGTCGTGACATCGGCCTCGATGCCCCAGACGTCGTCAAGGAGGGTGGTTCGGGTCTGTACCCGTCCCTTCCGTTCGAGCAGGACGGTCAGCAGTCTGAATTCAAGCGCCGTGAGGCTTATCTCTTCATCATCCAGCCAGATCCGATGCCCCTCCTGGTCGATACGGAGGGTACCGAACACGAGGTCGTCGAGGGGGGCTCCCAATGCCGAACGGCGACGGAGGATGGCCTTCACGCGCAGCATCAGTTCACGCATGCTGAAGGGTTTGACCACGTAATCGTCGGCCCCGACCTCGAAACCGACGACACGGTCGATCTCGTCCCCTCTGGCGGTGAGCATGAGGACGAAGACGTCGCGGGTCAGTTTGTTCTCCCTGAGGCTCCGGCAGACCTGGGTACCCAGGATGTCGGGCAGCATCAGGTCGAGCAGGATGAGGTCGGGAACCGGTTCGGTCCCCGCCAGCTTGAGACCTTCGGTTCCGGTCATCGCGGTCCTGGTCTGAAAACCGTTCTTCTGGAGGTTGTAATCGAGGGTGCTTAGAAGCCCCTCTTCGTCTTCGATAACGAGTATCAATCCGGAAGGGTATTCATCCATTTCAGACCTGCCCGGTCTTCAGGTGCAGCAGATAATGTTCGATCCGGGACCCGATCTCGTCCCTGACCCGTCTGAATTCAGCCATGATCTCATCCTCCGACCCGATCGCCTGCGCCGGATCGTCGAATGGCCAGTGTTCTTTCAGGACGCCTGGTGGCAGGATTGGACAATGCTCGTCGGCGTGACCGCACACGGTAACCACCAGTTCGGCCTGCTCCAGCATCTCATCAGTCACACGGATCGACTCCTGGCCGGAGATGTCGATCCCGATCTCCGCCATGACCTGTAAGGCGCGGGGGTTCTGCCCATGCGCCTCGATCCCGGCCGAGCCCGCTTCGACCATGCCGGCACCCAGAAGGCGGGTGAATCCCTCTGCCATCTGGGATCGGCAGGAATTGCCCGTACAGAGGAACAGTATCCGGCGGGGAGGTGTCATTTCGGCGGCATCTCCCCGGCATCAGACTGGTGGCGGATGATCTGGCCCTCCACCATGAAAACAACCTCTTCGGCAATGTTGGTAGCGTGGTCGGCGATCCGTTCGAGCTGACGTGAGACCGAAAGGATATGGACCGCTTCATCAAGTGTGTCGGGATTCTGCCGGATGTGATCCTGAACGGTCTGATACATGAGACGATGGGTCTCATCCACCTCCTCATCCCTCTGGATGATCTCTCTGGCCAGCGCCGCATCCTCATTCACCAGGGAATCGAGGCTGTCCTTCACCATCTTCCGTGCCATCGCGGTCATGCCGATCAGATCTTCTGGTATCGATATGGGCGCGAGGCCGATGAGGAACCGGGCCCGATCGGCGATGTTGGCGGCCAGGTCGGCCATCCGCTCCAGGTCGTTGTTCACCATCATGCAGGCTACCACGAACCGGAGGTCACTCGCGACCGGCTGATGAAGCGCCAGTACCTTGAGGCAGTTCTCAGCGATATCGACCTCCTTCTGATCGATCACCTCCTCGCCTTCAAGGACCGCTGCCACCAGGGTCTCATCCCGGTTCACGAGGGCGGTGATCGCTTTGTTGATCGCCTCCTCCACGAGGCCGCCCATCGCCAGGAGTTCCTGCCTGACGTTCTCCAGGTCTCTGAACAGATGCATGGACATCGATACTATCCATTCACAGGATCAGCGACGCGATTGCCGGTTCCACTGAGTATAAGGTTCCCGGAGGTGATCATCCGAAGCGTCCGGTCACGTAATCCTCGGTCTGCTTCTCCCGGGGCCGGGTGAAGACCTGCTCGGTCTCACCGAACTCGACCAGATATCCCTCATAGAGGAACGCGGTGAGGTCGGAGACACGTGCCGCCTGCTGCATGTTATGGGTTACGATGATGATTGTATACCTGCCGCGGAATTCACCGATCAGATCTTCGATCCGGGCGGTCGATTTCGGATCGAGGGCCGAAGTCGGTTCGTCCATCAGCAGGATTTCGGGATCGACGGCGAGTGCCCGCGCGATGCAGAGACGCTGCTGCTGGCCGCCCGAGAGACCGAGCGCATTGTCATCCAGACGGTCCTTCGCCTCGTTCCACAGGGCCGCCCGATGAAGGCTCTTCTCAACGATCCCATCGAGCGTGCTCCGGTCCCGGATCCCGTGGATCCTGGGGCCATAGGCGATGTTATCATAGATCGATTTCGGAAACGGATTCGGTTTCTGGAACACCATCCCGACCCGCTTGCGAAGGACGGTGACGTCGACATCCTCGCCATAGACATGATGTCCATCGTAATAGAGACCACCATCGGTCGTGGCACCGGGAATCAGGTCATTCATCCGGTTGATGGCCCGCAGGAAGGTGCTCTTGCCGCATCCACTTGGGCCGATGATGGAGGTGACCTGACCGCTCGGGATCGAGAGAGTGACGTCACTGACCGCGGCCTTCCCGTGGTAGTACACCCAGAACGAATCCGCCCTGACGTGGGCTTCAGCGCCACCTGCCGGTACCCCGTCGGCGAGACCGGTGGTCACCACCCGTCCGGGGCTGGATATCTCCGCTGGAGAGATCATGACCTGCTCCTACCCTTTCAGTTTCTTCGCCACCCGCGCTCTGAGGATGATAGCGGCCAGGTTGAGGGCCAGTACGAGGCCCACGAGCGCCAGTACCATGCCGTACTGGACGTGGCGGATCAGATCCACCGCCTCGTGTTCCGTGGCCAGGTTGTAGATGTTCCACGGCAGGGCCGGGGTCGGCTGGTCAAAGACCTGCCAGAACTTGAGCGGCAGTCCGACACTGACCGCGGCGGTGAAAATGATCGGAGCGGTCTCGCCGGCGGCGCGCCCCATGCTGATGACGATACCGGTGAGGATCCCGGGCAGGGCCGCGGGCAGCACGACCGTCACGACCGTCCACCACCTGCTCGATCCGAGGCTGAGGGAGGCTTCCTTGTAGGTGCGGGGCACAGCCAGAATC
>JALGWK010000103.1 GCA_025774205.1 bacterium | reverse complement strand
ACCGACAGGACCGGGGATTACGCCGACTTCAGCAGCCATGGCCCCACCCGGGACGGGCGCCTGAAGCCCGAGATCTCAGCTCCCGGCAAAGGGATCATGTCAGCCATGTCCGCCGACATGATCCAGGCACCCCAGACGCTGGCCCAGGATCCTGACGGGGTTCACTACGTCAGCCAGGGCACCAGCCAGGCGTCCCCGCACGTGACCGGAGCCGTGGCCCTGATGCTGCAGGCCGACGCGACCCTGTCGGCCGCCCAGGTCAAAGCGCTGCTCATCTCTTCGGCTGATACCGACGCCTTCACCGGCTCGGTGCCTAACCAGACCTGGGGGAACGGCAAGCTGGACGCGAAGGGCGCGGTCGATCTGGTCGCCGCGCTCGATGATTCGATCGGTCCCTCCTTCACCCTCGGCCTGTTGAGGAACAGCGTGGTGACCGATTTTCTCGATGTCTTCGCGATCCCCTCAGAAACCCTCATCGATACCCCCCTGGTGAGGATCACGCCTCCCTCAGCCGGCGCAGTCACCCTCGGGACGACACCGATCGCGACCTCGGAGGGAACCGTCTATGCCGGCGACTACCGGCTCACGGCTGACGGATCGTACACCCTCTCGGTGACCGGGACCGATATCGCCGGGAACGACTCAACCACAACCAGGAACTTCAGTGCCGCGCTGGTCGGCGCCGCCGGAGCGACCATGGTCAGCGCGAACGGCCTCCTGCGTGTCACCCTCCCCTCCGGATCCCTGGGTGAGGCGGGGTACGTGCTCGCCACCGAGGCGATCGACGGTCTCGACGGGAGCACGGTCGATTCCGGTGGGGGCCTCTCCCCTGCCTGGCGGATATCGCCCGACGGCGCACCGCTCTCCAGAAGGGTACGCCTTGAATTCACCTGGAATCCGATGGCGCCCGAGTTCGCCGGTGGGGCCATACCGGCCGTCCACCGCTGGGAGAACGGCCGGTGGATACCGGTCGAGAGTTACCCGGATGCGTCACGCCGGATAGTAGAGGCGTCGGTAGAGAAACTGGGGATCTATCAGCTACGGGCCCGGGATGACGCCGGAGGGAGCAGCCTGATCCACAGTCTCGACCAGAACTACCCGAACCCCTTTAACGGGACCACGCAGATCCGGTTCACGCTGGCCCGACCCGCGCAGGTGGAAGTGACTGTCCTCAATGTTCGCGGACAGTGGATCAGGACGCTGGTCGACCGGTATGAGGATGCCGGTCGGCACGTGGTCAGCTGGGATGGCCGGGGCGCGGATGGCCGACGGCTGGCATCGGGCATCTACCTTGTGGCCATGAAGGTGGATGGTCGTGTATTCACCCGTAAAGTGCTGCTGCTGCAGTAGGCGATAACAGGAGGGAACCGGAGTGATACATATCAGAACGATTTCGACGGGAAAGTGGTACCTCCCGGTGCTTCTGCTCCTGCTCTTCGTGGTGACCGCCTGTGAGAAGAGCGGCACCGGTGGACCGACCGCCGCGGAGAAGATCGCGGAGGGCTGGACGGCCTTCGAGGCCGGAGATATCACGGCCGCCCTCGGTCTGTTCAACGAGGCTGTTTCGATCAATCCCGTAAACGCGGAAGCCCATCACGGCAGGGGCTGGGCCCGTCTTCTCCGGGGTGAGCTGAGCCAGGCGCAGTCGAGCTTCAACTCGGCGAACACGAACGGCTTGACCGGTGTCGACGCCGATGCGGGGCTGGCTTTCGTCTATCGTGACCTGCCCGATTTCAACCAGGCGATCAGCAACGCCAGGTCAGTCCTCACATCATCCTCATCGTGGTCATTCTCCCACCGGACCTCAGTCGACTGGCGCGATCTGCGCCTCGTCATCGCGCAATGTTCCTATCGGTTGGGAGAGGCCAACTTCGATGACGCCCAGGCTGAACTCGATCTCCTCGATCCCGACAACGGGCTCGATGACACCGATTCCGGTACCTGGGTCGTGGACGGCATCACCTACGATACCTACGCCGAAGCATTGCTGATGGCGCTCGAAGCCCTGGAGAGCGCAATCGGGGGCTGAGGACCGGGATTCCGATTCGAAAACAGCCGTGAAAAAGAAAAGGGACCGATGATTACCGGTCCCTTTTCCTTTACCAGATTCTGTCACCGACCGTCTGAAGACGGCTCGGGTTGCTCTATTCAGTTGATGCGCGACTCCCGGATGGCAATGAGAATCTCCATTAACTGCTCGACCTCTCCGGCAGTCATCCGCTGGGCTGCCTTCTTCATCATCTCTCCGAAGGCCGCGATCTCCTCGTCGGAGACAGGGAAACCGACATTGCCGCTGGGGCCGAAACTGTCGACCACAACCGTGCCGTCCGGCTCCAGGATGAAGAAGACGGGGATGCCGCTTGACCGTCCCTGGTTAAACCGGATTTTCATCTCTTCTCCGCCGATAGTCCGGTCCTCGTCGATCTTCAGTACGATCAGGTCCTTGCCGATGATCTCACTCGTGGCCTCACGGGCCAGGTAGGCTTCAAGCCGCCCACAGTATCCTCACCAGGGAGCCCCGAAGGTGAGGAAGACTCGCTTGTGGAGCCTCCCCGCCTCGGCCAGCGCGTCGGTGAGCAGATCCTCGGCTTCGAGGTAATCCGGCTGATGCTCGGTCAGGAAGTTCAGCACCTTTTCCGGATCGTGCTTCGCTCCTTCCTCGATAGGAACCTCAAGTGAGCCGGTCTCCTGGTTGACTACCACGTCCCCGTTGCTGTCGAGAACGGTCAGGAAGGGCACTCCCTTCAGGTCGATGCCGTACCCCTCAACCAGGTCCAAATGCTTGTCCCAGCGGCCGATGTCGACGTAGACGACTTCGTACTCGTACTGGAGTTTCCGTCCGATCGTACGGTCATCCTGGAAGAGTCCGTGCAGCTTTATGCACCAGCCGCACCAGTTGGCTCCCCACTGGACCAGGACCCGCTTGTTCTCCTTCGCGGCGACAGCCAGAGCGGCTTCGATATCCGCCGCGGCATCGGCCGATTCGTCGTAGACCGGGACCGGCTCGGGCTCCGGTTCGACCTCGGCCACAACGGCCTCAGCCTCTTCAGGAGTCACGATCCGCTGGGCGACGATCTCTTCGACCGGCTGGACCGCTTCCTGTTCGACCTGTTCTTCCTGCTGGATGCCGGCTGCACATCCAGTAACAAGCAGGATGACAGCCGCGCCAACCACTCCAGGCAGGAGCTGTGTGAACTTTCTCACGATGGTTCTCCCGGGTTTTCTGGCGTTTTTATTATATCTTGATGAAGATGCGTTTCCTGTAAAGTACGGCCGCGACCGTGAGCCAGAACAGCACATTCCCGAGCGCGAAGAGGAGTGAGCCGTTCATCGGTCCGGCCAGAGGCACGCAGACAGCCTGGTAAAGCCAGGCATAGAGCGAGGTACGACCGCCTTCCGGACCGGCCACCTTGATGAGGATGAGGGTTTTCACCAGCAGTCCCGATCCGACGAAGATGGCCAGCGGATTCATGCCGAAATCGATGGCGGTCCCGGCCCACCTGCGAATCCCCTTCACCTCGATCAGCCAGTAACAGACGCCGAGGAACTGCATCGCTGCCCCGGCGGTGAACAGGACGTAACTGCTGGTCCAGAGCGCCTTGTTGATCGGGAACCAGATGCTGACGATCAGCCCGGCCAGGATGGCGCCCCACCCCCACACGAAGAGCCGGTTGGTAATATCGACCCGGTCGCGGTCGGAATGGATCAGGCGGCCGGTCAGCACCCCGAGGAGGACGGTGGCGACAGCCGGAATCGTGCTGAGCAGTCCTTCCGGATCGTAGAGGTCCCGCCAGAGATGCTCACCGAAAAGCGTTCGGTCGAGCCAGGCGGCCAGGTTCCCCTCCATGCTCAGATCCCCCACTCCGAAGCCCGGCACCGGTACCGCTTTCATCACCACCCAGTAGAAGAGGAGGAGCCCCCCCGCCCACCGGATCTGTCCTGTCGGACCGCTCCGCAGGGTAATGAGAGAGGCAAAGAGGTATGCCAGCGCGATCCGCTGGAGAACTCCGAAGATCCGGAGGGTGCCGAGGTCGAACCGGGGAAAAGCATGGAGGAAGAGGCCGAGCGCGAAGATCAGCAGCGCCCGCTTCAGCACCTTCAAGCGGAGGTCACGCTCACTCAGGCCCTTCTCACGCTGTTTCGCGAACGAGAGCGTCATGGAGACGCCGACGATGAAGAGGAAGAAGGGGAAGATCAGGTCGGTGGGAGTCCAGCCGTGCCATTCGGCGTGACGGAGGGGGGCGTAGACGTATGACCATGAGCCGGGATTGTTAACCAGGATCATCCCGGCGATGGTGATGCCCCGGAAGGCATCGAGTGAAACGAGCCTTCCGGGGATCAGGGACTGCCCGGAACCGACGGGGTCGGCTCCAGTGCGACTCAATCCTGCTCCTCCTCAAAAGCCGTCGACTTCCTTGCATACTTCGCCGGTTCGGCCTCTTTCGATTCCTTCAGCGCCTTGCCGGAGACAGCGGGCAGGTCTCCCAGGATCTCGGCGATCCCGCCGAGGCCGCCCAGCAGGGCTGTGGCCTCGAAGGGGAGGAAGATCTTGGTGGCCTGACCGTCGGCCATGTTGGTCAGGGCCTCGATGTACTTGATCGTGATCAGGTCCTGGGTCGGGTTCCCGTTGTGGATCGCCTCATAGACCTTCAGGACCGCCTCCGCTTCACCGTTGGCTACCGTGGTGAGCTGGTAGCGATTGGCGTCGGCGACCTTCTCGATCGCCAGGGCCTTACCCTCGGCCTCGAGGATGGCAGACTGCTTCTGACCCTCGGCGACCTTGATGGCGGCTTCCCGCTCACCGTCGGCCTCGAGTACCATGGCCCGCCGGTCACGCTCGGCCTTCATCTGACGGTGCATGGCGTCCATCACGTCATTGGGCGGTTCGATCCGCTGGATCTCGACCCGCACGATCCTGACCCCCCACCGGTCGGTGGCATCATCGAGGATCTCGCGCAGACGGGTGTTGATGAGTTCACGTGAGGTGAGTGAGTTGTCGAGTGTCATCTCACCTACGATGTTACGCAGGTTGGTCTGCGCCAGTTTGGTGGACGCGGCATAGAAGTTCGCCACGTTGTAGAGGAGCTTCACCGGGTCGGTGGCCTCGTAGTAGACGATGGCGTCCATCGTGACCGCCACGTTGTCGGCCGTGATCACTTCCTGTGGTGGGACATCCACGACCTGCTCGCGCATGTCCACTTTCTTGACCTTCTCGATGAAGGGCATGATGATCACCAGTCCGCTCGAGAGGGTGCGCTGGTATTTGCCCAGCCGTTCCACGACCCCCTTCTGATACGGCAGGATGATCTTCAGAGCGTTCGCCACGAAAACGATCAGCACGAGCGCCAGGACTCCCAGAGCGACAACAACTTCCATCATATTCCTCCTGCAGGTATTACCTGCTTACGGGATCGGATATCTGACCCTGTTATTCCGTTTCGGCTTGCCGGTCCGCTCCGAAATCAACGGGTGCGTCTTCAGGGGCAGCTGTTCCAGCCTCCTCCGCCTGTTTCACGACCATGCGGGTACCGTCGACCCTCACGATCTCGGTCCAGGTTTCTGCCTGGATCACGGAATTGTCAGACGAATCAGCGCGCCACTCCTCACGGTCGATACGGACCATCCCGGTGGCGGCCGCGGCATCGATCGTCTCGATTACCCAGGCCCGATCACCGGTGTAGCGCTCGGCACCAACACCATAATCCTCCGGCCCCTTGTTAACCTTTTCGGCGAACCGGCGACTGAAGGCGAATGCCAGCGTCGATACGACCAGGAAGGTGATCCACTGCCAGAGGACACTCCCTCCGAGGACCGCGACCAGGAATGACCCGAGCGCTCCGATGCCGAACACGAGCAGGAAGAATCCCGCGGTGACTATCTCACCGACGAGCAGAACCGCTCCCAGTATCAGCCAGCCCCAACTCCATACGTCCATTTCACTTGCCTTTCTTGCAGGTACAGTTGATCGGGTCGTTTATGAATCTGCCGACCCTCACCCACATTCCAGGATCCACCCGGTATACGGATACTCCCGTATAACTTTCAATCCAATCAATGACGGCTCAGTCCGGCACCTCGATCGATACTGTGACCAGGGCTGCGAATTCCGAACTGGGATTATCCCCATCGGGGCTCTGCGTGAAGACGATCCCCACGATCTCACTGGCCTGGTCTACCCACGCCCAGGTACCGTCGGAACC
>JALGWK010000482.1 GCA_025774205.1 bacterium | reverse complement strand
CGGAAACCATACCCGAGAGCGGCGCTCGATTCAGATTCATAGGAAAGCGCGGCGTCGTTCAGCTGGAGACGTTCGAGGGAATCATGCAGGTTCTGGTGGTCCTCGCTGTCCATCGGGTAGAGCCCGCTGAAGACCATCGACTTCACCTGCTGGTAACCGGGCAGCTGCTCGACATCGGCGCTGCCGGCGTCAGTTATCGTGTCCCCCACCTGGGCATCCTGGATGGTCTTGATCGACGCGCACAGGTACCCGACTTCACCGGTCCGCAGCACCTCCACCTTCTCCCGCCCGAGGCGCAGGATGCCGACCTCATCGACCTCCGCCGTCTTGCCGGAACCGATCAGGTGGATCTTCTGACCCCGCCGGATCTCGCCATCGACGACCCGCAGATAGGGGATCGCTCCGCGGTAGGTGTCGAAAATCGAATCGAAGATCAGGGCCCTCAGGGGGGCGTCCTGATCGCCTGCAGGAGGAGGCACACGTTCAACGACCGCTTCGAGCACCGCCGATACATTGGTGCCCTCCTTGGCCGAGACCGCGATGACTTCGTCCGGGTCGACCCCGATCAGATCGATCAGTTCCTCGATCACGACGTCGGTGCGGGCGCTCGGCAGATCGATCTTGTTGATGACCGGAATGATCTCCAGGTCGTGTTCCAGGGCCAGGTAGAGGTTGCTGAGGGTCTGCGCCTCAACCCCCTGACTGGCGTCGACGACCAGGACCGCTCCCTCACAGGCCGCCAGCGATCGGCTGACCTCGTAGGTGAAATCGACGTGTCCGGGGGTGTCGATCAGGTTGAGGATGTATTCGGTACCGTCCGGCGCGGAGTGACGCATCCGCACGGGGTGCATCTTGATGGTGATACCCCGTTCCCGCTCCAGGTCCATGTCATCGAGAACCTGGTCAACCATGCCGAGGCGCTCCAGGGTCCCGGTCTCCTCCAGCAGCCGGTCCGCGAGAGTAGACTTCCCGTGGTCTATATGCGCCACGATACAGAAATTGCGGATGTGGTTCTGGCTCATCCGGTTCCGATGGAGTGATGGGTGTCAGGAATCAGCCGGATTCTCAGTTCGGGGGCACTTCAACCCGGCTCTTGTACGCTATGATAGCCTCGTGGAGGGCCTCAGCGACCCTGTTTTTAAAACTGTTCTGTCTCAGAAAGTTCTCTTCCGCCACGTTGGTAATGAAGGCGGTCTCCACCAGAACACCAGGCATGCTGGCCCCGTTGAGGACCAGCAGTCCTGCCTGATCGACCTGGCGGGACCGGACCTGGTGCCTGACACGGCCGGTCAGTTCATCCTGAACGAGCCCGGCGAAGACCTGGCTCTCCTCGAGATACTTGGTGCTGATCAGTTCCCCCAGGACCGCCGCCAGCATCGGTTCCCCGGCATCGATGGAGAGAGCCGGATTCGTATCCTCATACCTCACAACCGAGTTCTCGAACTGGGCCATCTGCCTGGCCTCATCGTTCTTGGCCTCCGCCAGGAAGAAGGTCATGAATCCGTTCACCGCCGGATCATGCCAGGCGTTGACGTGGATACTGATGAAGAGATCGCCCTGGTTGCTGTTCGCCAATCCGTACCGGTCGGGGAGGGGGATGTAGAAGGTCCCGAAGTCGGAGGCCGATATCGAGGACCACTTCTTTTTCCTGCAGGTTGGTCGGTCCGATGGCGCCGGGGTCCTTCCCGCCGTGTCCGGGATCGATGATCACCGTCCGGATCCCTCCCAGGCGGGGTGCGGCCATCCGGTCGCTCGAAGCCTCCACCAGTTCGCCGGCAACGGCGTTCCGGAGAGCGAAGATGATCCCGCTCTCGGTCGGATAGAAGACGGGGGTTTCGGAATACCGGCGGGACAACCGGAATCCGATCTGCAGGACATCATCCCGAAGTTCGTTGACATCAACCCGCCGCACCAGGCCGGCTCCCTGGGTTCGTTTGAGTGCCGCTACGTCGGCGCGGGCGCCCGACAACGTCAGATAGAGCCACCCCTCCGGATCTGAGAAATGCTCATAGAGCACCGGCTCGGTGGTGAGGATTTCGACTTCGGTCCCCTGGTTCTGGTGGTGGGTGATCGTAATCCCGAGCACGTTCAGACCGGAGCCGCCATAGTTCAGCCACTCCCGTTCAGGGAGGAATTCACAGTTCCGTCCCGTGAACCGGCTGAGGATCGACGCGACTCCTGTTGCGGGAGCATAGAAGTCCCCCCGGTGGAGGACCACCGGGCGGGGCATGTTCACAGCCTGATTGTATTTACTATCAACGATTACGACAGATGATCCGATCGTGAAACGCAGCTCGCGGTTATCGATCGTTAACTCGTATTTGTTCTTTATATCCCACCGATCGCTGGCACCCAGGTAGGTACCCAGGTCATACAGACGAAGGTATAATTCGCCTCCCTCCATATAGACACCGCGCAGTCGGTCCTGGGTCGGCACACCGTTCCGGGCGATGACCGCAACGGGTACCGCCCCGGTGATCTCCTCGCGCTCCTGGAGCTGCGGGAATTCACGCTGGCCCCCCTGGGCATCCACCCGGGCGGGCGTGAGCATGACTCCCGCCATGACCGCGGTCAGGGCGAACATCATCCCGATCTTCTGAAAGATCTTTCTCACTGTATTGTTCTCTCTGGTCATTCTATGTGTGAAACGATCGGGCTCCCCCGGTTGTTCCCTGTCAGCGCCGCTCGAATGCGACGGCTGTTGCGTGACAGGGCACTAGTCCCGTTCACGTTGTATCGCTTGCCGCATCTCCCGTTTCGCCTCATCATCATCGATGATGCGGCGTTTGTCTCCCTTTTTTCGACCTCGGGCGAGAGCCAGCTGCACCTTGGCATACCCCCCGCTGAAGTAGAGCCTGAGCGGGATAAGCGTGACTCCGCCGCGGGATGTCCGGCCGATCAGGCGGCGGATCTCCGCCCTGTGGAGGAGCAGTTTCCGCGGCCGCTTCGGCTCATGGTTGGCGTACCCCCCCTGCTCGTACGGAGGTATGTGGCAGTCGAACAGCCACACCTCGCCCCCCTCAACCCTGGCATAACTGCCGGTCAGGTCGGCCTGGCCCCGCCGGAGACTTTTTACCTCGGTCCCCTGCAGGACTATTCCCGCCTCGTAGGTGTCGAGGATCTCGAAGTCCCGCCGGGCCCGCTTGTTCGAAGCGATCGGGCGTTCAGACATGCCGTCAATGATAGACAAGGTCGGCCGATTGCACGACAGGGAATCTTGACGGAAGAGCAGAGCGGACAACATCGCCGAAGTGGTGGAATTGGTAGACACGCTGCGTTCAGGACGCAGTGGGCGTAAGCCCGTGTGGGTTCAAATCCCTCCTTCGGCACCAGGTTGAAGTACCGCCCCCGGGGTATGTCTCCCCCCGGGGGTATTGTATGAATGAGGGTTGCCGCCACCCTCAAATGGCGTTATACCAACAGAGGTTGCCGTGAATCGCCAGCCCGAGGAAGCACTATGGCACGAATTCTGATTGTAGATGACGAGATCGCTATCGTCGATGTACTGACTGCCTTCCTCGAGGACAAGGAACACAAGGTGTTCACCGCTTACGATGGCGTGGAGGCGGTCGAGGTTGCCAAGCGGGAGCGGCCGCACCTGATTCTGCTCGATATTTACCTTCCAAAGATGGACGGAATCGAGGTCCTGAAGACCATTCGTGATTTCGACGATTCCATCGGAGTCATCATGATCACAGCCTTCCGTGAGGAAGATGTGGCTCGACACGCGTTTGAGCTTGGCGCTTTCGATTACATCAACAAACCATTCGATTTCGACTATCTCGAACGATCCCTGGAGACCAAACTGCAGCTCATGCTGATGTAGGTGTCTAAATGCCGAGATCTCTGATGA
>JALGWK010000481.1 GCA_025774205.1 bacterium | reverse complement strand
CTCCGTGTGCTCTCGCTGAAGACCGAAGGCTACTTGTGGATCAGGTTCATGTGCAGGTCGAAGGCACAGTAGCCCCAGTCCCCGCCGGTGCCACCCACGGCAAATGAGAACTTCAGTCGGATGAACGCACAGGTGATGTCCTCGCCCTTCTCGTAGCTTCCGACCAATCCCGAGTTGTCGGTGAAGGTCCCGACATCGAACCAGCTCTGTGAGTCGTTCGAGCCCTGCACGGTGTAGGTCAGAAGTGGGGCCGCTCCCACGACCGCGACGATCGAGTGGACGTTCAGAACGGCCTCACCGTAGTTGATCCCGCGCGTCGGATACGGATCTGTTGTGATCTCCATGGAGTTCCCATACTCGGATACCAAAACTTGGTTGTTCGCGAACGCAACTACTCCCATGACAGATTCTCCCTCTTGGCCCTCTCGAGCATCTCCTGAAAACTTCACCCAAGGAACGCACGGGAATCAGGTCAGAGAGTCACCGCGGCTGGCGGTTCGTGCTGGCATTTTCCCCGAGGTCCCTTTTCATACTTTCACTCTGCCTCGTCGTTCAACTCGGGTCAAGGGTAAATCGGGAATAGGTCAGGCCAAAATGCAGAAAGGGCGAGTTGACCATTGTTGACCACCCCGCCCCGCTCTCAGACCGTCACGCCGCGCCCGACTCCCCCGGCTTCCGGTTCGCCACCTGGTCGACCAGGTGCATGAGATGCTTCCGTCTCTCATCGTCCGCCGCGAAGTACTCCGGCAGGATCCGCTGCAGCGCCGCGGGCCCGCCCTCCTCGAGCAGCGCGAGCAGCTCCGCCTCGGTCAGGTGGCCCGGATCCGTATCCGGCGTCTCGCCGGCGACATCCTTCGGAGCGCCCACACCCTTCCGCCCGGTCATCGAGTTCAGCCGGTGCTCTCGGATCCGCTCGGTGATGCTCGGCCTGGCCCGAATCTCCTCCGCGTCCGCCACGGCCTTCAGGACACCCTCACGCACGCTCATGAAGACCTGCGCCGACTCCGAAGCGCTGACCATGCACCGCTGATGCAGGATCACGAGCAGCCGATCGACGGCCTCCGCGATCGCAGTGAGAGACCGACCTCGGGGGAGTTCCGTCGAGTACAGGTCTTCCCAGACCTCCGCGTTGATGGTGAGGATCTCCTCGTCGGTGATCGCCCGCGCGACATCGTGCCCCAGGTAGAAGGTGACTGCTGTCCGAAACGCGCCCGCCTGGCCGCTCATGAACGCCTCGGAGAGCTCCGTGCCGTGAACGTCGGTCAGCTCCCGGAAGCCCTGCACGGAGATCTCGAGCGCCTCCCACAGGTCGTCACCCGCGCGATCGTGCGCCTTCAGGAACGCGCCGGCGGGATTGTCGACGCCTTCATTAGCCAGCGCCCCGATCGCGTGATCGAGCAGCCGGATCGGGAGTGCGACCTCCCTCAGCTTCTCCTCGAAGTTGACCTTCACCGTCTGAGTTTCGTGGGTCTGCCCCATGCCTTCCTCCTGACCTTCGGGCGCATTGGTCGATAATGAGGACAGCCTGGGGCAACCGCTCTGGTCGCCTGTGACGGCCAGACGGTCCTCTGGGTCAGGGGTCGGTTCGGTGTGTCTGCACCGGCCGGCCCCGCTCTGTTGGTGGGAAGCGCGCCCTTCTGAGCTTCCGGCTACCCGGGACTCGTCAGGGCGGTTTGGCAGAGGCGGGGAGACTGTTCATGAACCAATAGGCGTTTGCCGCCCCGAGGATGAGCGTACGGCAGCAGGCAGGTTGTGATCGGGTCGGCACAACGTCTCGTTGAAGGAAGCCGCGTACGACCGGGCTCCGATCGTCTATGGGGAAGTTGGCGATCGGGCGTCGGACGATGGTGGGGCCAGGACGGCATCGGTAGCCTGCCGGTCGTGCGCGGCTGCCGGCAAGGTTGGGATGCGACCGCCCCGGCACAGGCGTCCGATGCGGGATTCCAGCCTGGACACGGACGGTCTCCGCGACCCGGTTGGGGCCTTCTTACCGACCACGGTGTGGAAGCGGTTCTTCGTCATCAGGTGTCCGGTACGGGGGCTGATGTTTCGAGGGGAAG
>JALGWK010000102.1 GCA_025774205.1 bacterium | reverse complement strand
ATCATCTTCGCAACCCTCTCTCCCGATATGTATTTCCCGGGCGACGGCTGCCTGGTGCAGAACCTGCTCGGGATTGAGGGAAGCGGAGCCCTCGATGTCCGCAACCAGTGCACCGGTTTCGTCTACTCCCTCTCCATCGCGGACGCCTATATCCGCATGGGCATGTACGACCGCATCCTGATCATCGGGGCCGAGGTGCACTCCACCGCGATGGAAATGACGACCAAGGGGCGGGACACGGCCGTCCTGTTTGGAGACGGCGCCGGAGCGGCCTGCGTCGAGGTCACCGACGGCTCCGACGGCAGCAGGGTCCTCTGTCATCGGCTCCATGCCAACGGCGCCCATGCTGAAGATCTGTGCATGCCTGGTCCCACACCGAAGCGGAAACCGTGGATCTCGAAGGAGATGTTCGACGAGGGGTTGTTCTCCCCTCGCATGAACGGTCGGGAGGTCTTCCGGAACGCGGTCAAGAAGTTCCCCGAGGTCATCATGGAAGTCCTCGAGGCGGAGGGACTCGAGCTCGATGATCTCAAACTCGTGATCCCCCACCAGGCCAACGAGCGGATCACCGAAGGTGTCCGCAAACGGGTGGGCGGCCCCCCTGAACGGGTATTCAGCAACATCAGGAAGTACGGGAACACCACCGCGGCAAGCATCCCCATCGCGCTCAGCGAGGTCGTCAAGAGCGGCCTGATCGAGCGGGGAGACCTGATCTGCACCGTTGCCTTCGGATCGGGCTTCACCTGGGGAGCGAACCTGTTCCACTACTGATCGCCCGGGATCAAGTAATGAGCGGCAAATCCCTGATTCGCGTAACCGTGATCGCCGGCACGATCGTGCTCCTCCTGCAGGGTTGTTGCCGGAATTGCCGGATCGAGAACGTCGTCACCATCGATTTCGAGATGGCCGAGACGATGATCGACTGGCTCGAAAGCGCGGCGGCCGGAGCCCCCGAAGAGAGCCTCAAGACCCGATTCTTCGAAGAGATCACACCCACCCTCGGCTGCCAGGCGATCATCAGGCACTGGACCCGGTTCCGGGAGTGGAACGAAGAGATGTTCTATGTGTTCATCCTGGAAGGGATGGGCCTGAGAGAAGGTGAGGGACCACTCGTTGACGACCAGGGGATAATGACCTCTCTGGGGAAACGGCGGTCTCTCTGGACCGCGGCGCTCACTGCTCCCGACCGGCTCCGGGGACTCCTTCAGTCCCTGCGGGAAGCCGACCTCAGGAGACCTGCCGCCAGGCAGGCAATGAGATACCTTCCGCGGGACACCGACATCACCAACGAGTTCTATGTTGTACTCTTCGGCGGATCGAGCGCCTTCTCGGTCGGGGATGTGAACGGTTACGATCTGCTGCAGATGCCGCTCGATCACCAGGGGAACCCGGATATCCCCGAGATAGAAAGGACCTTTGCCCACGAACTGCATCACACCGGCTTCTCCAACTCTGCCGGGATCGGAATGCGGGACCTCGATGACGCCTCTCCGATCGACCTGGTCGGGTTGCTGGCAGTCGAGGGAATGGCCACCCGGCTCGTAAGCCGGACGTTCGACCACCTCGAAGAATACCGGACCGCTCCGGGCGAGAATGCCCGCGGAGTGGCTCGCGACTGGGATCGTCTGCTGCCGCAGCTTCCCGATCTCTACCGCCAGGCTGAGCGGGATATCAGGAGGAACCTGGAGGGAGAGATCGACCTGACCGAGCTGCTTGATTTCTGGGTTGAAGGATACCAGGGACCGGCCTACATCCTCGGCTCGGACATGATCGCCACGATCGAAGACAATCTCGGGCGGAAGGTCCTCCGCTCCCTGCCCTCCGATTATCGTCTCTTCCTCGCTATCTACAATCGGGCGGCTGGGAAGGCTGCCAGGCGGGGTGATGAGACATTCCTCTTCGATGCCGCGCTGGTGGAGGCGGTGAAGAACCTGCGTAACTGATCGCCCTCCTGGCTACTCCGGCAGATCGACATCGTCAGGTTCCCGTGATCTCCTGACCAGGAAAAATACCGGAACACCTCCCAGAAGAAGCAGGGTGCCCCAGATAAGCGCCTCCCTCTCTATGCCGGTGAAAGCCCACAGGGAATAGAGGAGAGCCAGGATCGATACCGCGGCGGCCCCCCGCATCCGCCTGCCGTCGAAGCGTTCCTTCTCCCGGATGTAGATCTGCAGTTCGGCGGCCGTGGAGAAGACGTAGGGAACCAGCGTTGTGAAGGTCGCCAGCAGGATGATGAATGAATACATCTCCACCAGACTCCGGGTGAAGTTCATCCCAACCAGGATCGTTATCAGCAGGCTCGAAACCACCAGTCCCGCCACCGGCGCGCCACTCCTGCCGCGACGGCCGAACACCCCGGGAAAGAGATTGTCGGCCTCAGCCGCCATCGGCAACTGCCCCTGCAGGAGGATCCACCCGTTGAGTGCTCCGAAACATGAGATCACGGCCCCGGCGGCTACCACGTAAGCCGCCCAGTCGCCCCACATCTGCCTGGCCGCGTCGGCGAAGGGGGCGGTCGATCGGGCCAGGATATCAGGCGGGATCACACCCATGACCGCCACCGTCCCCAGGATGTAGACCACCGCGGCCAATATGAATCCGGTGATCGTGGAACGGGGTATCGTTCTCTCCGGATCACGCACCTCACCGGCGGGGATGGTGGCGGATTCGAGCCCCAGGAAGGCCCAGAGTGTGTAGGCGGCGGTGGCAGTGACCGCCGAGAATCCGGATCCGCCGGTCAGGTTGAAAGGAGTGAAATTCTCAAGTCTCACATAGAAGAGACCGAGGATCCCCACCGCCGCCAGGGGCACCAGTTTCAATACTGTCGTTACCACCTGGACGACACCCGCGGCCCTGACTCCCCGGGCGTTGATCCAGGTCAGGAACCAGATCGCCGCCAGGGCGGTTCCGGCAGAGAGCACGGCGTTTCCGTTCAGGCCGGGCAGGAATACTCCGAGGTACCCGGTAAAGGCGACCGCGATCGCCGCGTTACCGGCCCAGATCGATATCCAGTATCCCCAGGCCACCAGGAAACCGGCGAAATCGCCGAAACCGTACCGGGTGTAGGCATAGGGTCCACCGGCTTTCGGGACCAGTCGGCTCAGACGGGCGAAGACGAGGGCGAGCATCATCGCCCCGGCGGCGGTGATCAGCCAGCCGAGGATGCTGATCCCGCCGAAAGGAGCGAGCGTAGCGGGCAGCAGGAAGACCCCGGAACCGATCATATTGCCGACCACGAGGGCCGTGCACATCCAGAATCCGAGTGATTTCCGTTCCATTGCCTCCCCTTTTCAGGACGGCCTCCATCATACCGTCCGGGGATCGCTGCGAGAAGGGATTGTCATGATCACGGGGCAGTGGGTAATCTGGCAGTCGCGGCAGAAGTCGAAGGGAATCGAAACAGGAGTCGAGATCAGTGAGACCGTTACTGAGATTCCTTGATGAAGAACTCATCGAGCGGATCATCTCCGAGGCAAGAGACGTACTGCGTACGCTCGGGATGGAGATCCACAACCAGCAGGCTCTCGAACTGCTTGCCGATCATGGAGCCACGATCGATCCGGGATCGTTCCACGCCCGGTTCACCGACGAGATCATCGATCTGGCCCTCGCCTCCGCTCCGTCAGGCTTCCGGCTTTATGATGCCGGCGGCAGGGAAACCCACGATCTCTCCGGTGAGAACGTCCATTTCACCCCCGGTTCGGCCGCGATCAACGTCCTCGACCATGAGACCGGCTCGATGAGAAAGCCGGTCACCGGTGATTATGTCCGCTATGCCAGACTCATGTGCGCGCTGGACAACATCGCCTCGCAGAGCACTGCCATCGTCCCGACCGATGTGCCCGATGAGGTGACCGATTCGTACCGTCTCTTCCTCAGCCTGCTCTTCTGCCCGAAACCGGTCGTGACGGGTGCCTTCACGATCGAGTCTTTCGAACTGATGAAGGATCTGCAGGTAGTGGTCAGGGGATCGGAAGAGGCGCTGAAGGAGAAACCGCTCACCATCTTCTCCGTCTGCCCGACCGCGCCGCTCAAATGGAGTGAAGTCACCTCCCAGAACCTGCTCGACTGCGCCGAGTACTCGATCCCGGTCGAATATATATCCATGCCGTTGACCGGGTTCATCTCTCCGGTGACCATCGTCGGCACCCTGGTGCAGCATACCGCCGAGACCCTGAGCGGGGTGGTCCTGACCCAGTTGAAGAACCCGGGGGCGCCGGCTCTCTGGGGCGGTTCTCCAGCCGCCTTCGATGTCAGGTACGAGACGACTCCCATGGGGGCGGCTGAAACCTTGCTGATCGACTGCGCCGCCAGCGAGATCGGCAAACGCCTCGGTCTGCCGACCCAGGCCTACAGCGCCCTGAGTGACGCCAAACTCCTGGATGCCCAGGCCGGCCTGGAGACCTCGATGGGCGCGACACTCTCGGTCCTGGCAGGTATCAACAATGTCTCCGGTCCCGGCATGCTCGATTTCGAGAGCTGTCAGAGTCTCGAGAAACTCGTCCTCGACAACGAAATCTGCGGTTTCGCCCTCCGTCTCGCCCGGGGGATCGAACCGCGTGATGACTTCCCGGCCGTGCCGATTTTCGAGGAACTGCTCCGTGACGGGCACCTGTTGATCTCCGATCACACCCTTGCCCATCTGCGCGATGAGCACTATTTCCCCTCATCCACCATCGACCGGGCCAACCGATCCCGGTGGCAGGAAGAGGGCAGCCTGACCCTGGGCGAACGGGCCCACCGGGAGGTCGAACTGAAGGTGGCGGAATGGGAACCGGGTGGTATCGGTGAGACAGAGCAGACCGAGCTGGTGCGCCTGATGGAAGCAGCGGTCCGGAGATACGGACTGGAAGAACTCCCCGAACGGGAATAAATGGAGAGGAATCCATGGACATCGTAACCCGGATCTCGGAAGCCCTTCAACGGGGGGATCAAGACACCGTTGCCAGCCTCACCGCGGAGGCGCTCGAGCACGACCTCGAACCCCGGATGATCCTCGACGACGGACTGATCGCCGGAATGGATGTCATCGGGGAGAGGTTCAGGATCCATGAGATATTCCTGCCCGAGGTACTCCTGGCGGCGCGGGCCATGTACGCGGGTCTCGACCAGATCGAGCCCCTGCTCGCCGCCTCCGGCATACCAGCCCGCGGGAAGGTGGTGATCGGGACCGTCCAGGGCGATCTGCACGATATCGGGAAGAACCTCGTCGGTATCATGCTGAGAGGGGCCGGTTTCGAGGTGATCGATCTCGGCAATGATGTCTCTCCGGAGGCTTTCGTCACGGCCGCCCGGGAGAATGAAGCCCGGATTATCGGCATGTCCGCTCTGCTGACGACCACGATGCCGGTCATGGGGGAGACGGTTGAGCGGCTGGAGCGGGAAGGTCTCCGGGATGAGATCCACGCCATCGTCGGCGGAGCTCCCGTCTCGGAGGATTTTGCCAGTCAGATCGGGGCAGTTGCCTATGGCTTCGATGGATTAAGCGCGGTGGAGATCGTCAAGCGTCTGGTGTGAGCAGCGGCACACCATCCGGCAGGAGTTCCTGGAAGAAGGTGCACTCGAAACAGGCCTGCTTCTTGTCGTCCCAGGTCCTCAGGTTCCGGCTCCGGCAGAGGTTCCCCGACAACAGCCAGCAGACATGTCCCAGATGTGACTGATGAACGAGACAGTTCGCCCGTTCCTCATCAGTGCAGTTGATTGAATCCCAGCAGCGGTGTTTCTCCAGATCGGCTCCATGACGTCTGGCCATCATCAGGAGGAGGGCCGCCTTCTCAACCGACTGTCCCGGATTCCTCCAGCCCTGTTCACAGCTCTGGATGGTCCGCTCCGATACACCGATCAGGGCGGCCAGTTCAGACTGATTGAGATCGAGATCCTTCCGGATCACCTTCAGGTCGATAATGAGTTCGCTGTTCACGATCACCCGCTCCATCCCGGTCGCCGGGGGAGAACCTGTTTGATCCCGGGGCCCTGACAGACAAAGGGCCGCCGCTCCTTATGCATTAACGTAAGAAGTGACGGCCCCGTCATTCAGCAAGGCAGAATTGCTACGGGTTCATATTCCATGAAGCCCTTTGTGCTTTCAGTACAGAAGTATCACTCAGTGATACTTGCTTCATATATACATCCGCCTCCATTCCCGTCAAAGGTAAAAAAGACAATCGATTGTTCAGTACACAACATCCGGAACCCGCCGCTATCATGACAGTAGAAGGCACAGTATCTCCTGCCCGTCGAGCGTCGCCCGGTACTGCCCAGCCGAAGACCCACACACGGGATCTCA
>JALGWK010000480.1 GCA_025774205.1 bacterium | reverse complement strand
GCCCAGCTGGCCCTGATAGAACTCGACCTGGCGGAACTGCGGGATGATCCCGTTCTCTACTTCCAGGCGATGCGCGACCGGTATCGCGCCTTCCTCGATCTCTTCACGGCCTCCGATCGCCTCAATGATGTCCTCTTCCGGCTCGGCGAAGCGAACGAGGGGCTCGGTCGTGCCACCGATGCCTCATATTTCGATGAAGCGGCTTCCGTCTTTGCCCTGCTGCTGGAAGAGGAGAAACCGCCCGAGGTGGTGAGACGGGCACGGGTCGGGATGGGGAGGAACCTCTATCTTGCCGGACGGTACGATGAGGCGCTGGGCTTCCTGGAAGCCGCCCTTACCGATCTTCCCCCCGATGCCGCCCACGACGAGATCCTCTTCATGACCGGGGATACATGCCTGCGGACCGATGACAACCGGAACGCGATCCTGCACTTCCGTGAACTCGAAACCCGGTACCCCGAAAGTGAATGGACCGCCCTCTCGAGCGAGGTGATGGGCACTCTCCTGATGGAGGAGGGATTGATCGAAGAGGCGATCACCACCTTCCGGAGGTTCCTGGAGAACTGTCTCGCACAGGACCGCGGCCGGGCATCGTGGAGATTAGCCGCCGCCCGAGATTAGCCGCCGCCCTGGCGGAAAACGACGAGTGGGACGAATCCCTAGATCACCTCGCCGCGGCGGGCAGTGATCCTCGACTCGATCACGAGACCAGGATAGCGATCCGGGTATTGGAAGCCCGGGCGGCCCGCAGCAGCAGCCGGACCGAGCGGGAACTCGCGGCCTATCGTGCCCTCTGGAATGAAGCCCCGGAGAGCCCGGAAGCGCTCGAGATCGCCGAGCGGTTCGGTATGATGCTCACCGATCACGGCGAGTTCAATCAGGCCGACACCGTCTGGAGCGCCATCGCGGCCACGACCAATTCCGATTCGCTCCTGGTCCGGGCCGAAGCCGAGCTGGTCTACCTGGCCTACGCCGGTGGGCGGGTGATGACCGCCACGGAGAGGAAAGACACCTTCGAGGAGAAGTACCGCCGGGAGCGGGCCGTCCTGAATCGGTATCGGCCCCTCTTCTGGTCGGTTGAGGGACAGATGTGGCTGCAGCGGGAGGAATGGGACCGGGCCGAGGGCATCTTCATCTCCGCCATGCAGCGGGAGGAACCTGAACGTGCCATCCCCCTTTTCCAGGACCTGATCGTCCGGTTCCCCGATGACCCCCAGACCAACCGGGCCCGCTTGAGACTGGGCATCTACGCTGATACCAATGCCGATTACGCCACCGCCATCCCGCTCTACCAGGCCGCCGCCACCGATGACGACCCGGTAACAGCCAAATCGGCCCAGTACAACCTGGTCGGGGTCCTGGAGCGGATGCGGATGTACGAATCCGCCCAGCAGGAAGCCCTGACCTACCTGCAGCGCTACCCCGACAGCGAAGATATCTTCAACATGAAGATGAAGCTCGGGGGGCTTTACGTACAGGATGGCCAGCTGGGCCGGGCGGTTCAGTACTACCGGAACCTGCAGGGCTCGAACAGCGAGGAGGAGGCCCGTCTCCGCTGGCAGCTGGCCGAGGCGCTTTTCTCCCTGGCCAGGTACGATGATGCGGTCGTGGAGTACATGAAGCTCGCGATCCTGAATGAGGACCAGTTCCTCTACGTGGTGACCGCGCGCCTGAAGGCAGCCGATTCCTACGCGCATCTGGGGGATCGGGATACGGCGCTCGAACTCTACCGGCAGATCATCGTCCGTTACGGGGCCGACTCAGATTACGGTCGGGTGGCCCAGTTGCACCTTGAGAACGTCCAGGCCGGACGGTCACCGGGCGCGTTGCCGCCCCAGCCTCCGCCACGCTGATCACAACGCTTAAACGAACAGACGGACAGAAGGGAATAATCAACGATATGGCGCTGGATGACCGCAGCACGGTGATGGAGAAGTTGACGAGCCTCGGAAAACGAAAGGGTTTCATCTTCCAGTCGAGCGAGATTTACGGGGGGCTCGGATCGACCTGGGACTACGGACCGCTCGGCGTCGAACTGAAGCGGTCAGTGACCTCCAACTGGTGGGCCGAGATCGTGTCCAGGCGTGAGGATGTGGTCGGCATGGATGCCGCCATCCTTATGAACCCGGACGTCTGGAAGGCCTCCGGCCACGTCGGTTCCTTCCAGGATCCCCTGGTCGAGTGCGGGGAGTGCAAACGCCGCTTCCGTCAGGATCACCTGGAGGGAGAGAGCTGTCCCGAATGCGGGGGAGAACTCTCCGAGCCGCGGATGTTCAACCTGATGTTCAAGACCTTCATCGGACCGGTCGAGGATGACGGCAGCATTGCCTGGCTCCGTCCCGAGACCGCCCAGGGCATCTTCGTGAACTTCCGGAACGCCCAGGAGGCGAGCCGCCAGAAGATCCCGTTCGGTATCGCCCAGATCGGCAAGGCCTTCCGCAACGAGATCACCGTGGGGAATTTCATCTTCCGTTCCCGCGAATTCGAGCAGATGGAGCTGGAGTGGTTCTGCCATCCCGATGAGGCGGATCAGTGGCTCGAGTACTGGCTGCAGGCTCGTTTCGACTGGTATGTCTCGATGGGGGTGAGGAAAGATCGGCTCCGGCTTCGGCCCCATACCGACGATGAACTTGCCCACTACGCGAAGGCCTGCCAGGACATCGAATACGAATTTCCCTTCGGCTGGTCGGAACTTGAGGGAGTTGCCCACCGGGGCACCTACGACCTCGACCAGCACATCGAGCACAGCGGGAAGGACATCCGCTACCTCGATCCCCATACTCATGAGAAGTACGTGCCGGTGGTGATCGAATCATCCGGCGGAGTCGATCGAACGGTCCTGACGCTGCTTGCCGACGCCTACGACGAGGATGAGATCGGGGGGGAGGAGCGGATGCTCCTCAGGTTCGCCCCGCACATCGCCCCGATCAAGGCGGCT
>JALGWK010000101.1 GCA_025774205.1 bacterium | reverse complement strand
GGTGGCGTCAGATACCGAACCCCTCGACGTGGCCATCATCCAGGGGAGCGTACGCCCGGGTGTCAAACTGGCTCCGCAGCTGCTCACCTATAACTTCTACGTCTATGAGCGTCTCACGCGGGCGGCCGTGGCCCGGGCGGGAGAGGGGCTGGAACTGGTGCTCTGGCCCGAGACGGCGATCCCGGAACATCTCAATTTTCATCAGCAGGCGAGACGGTTTGTGCTGAACCTGCAGCGCGACCTTGATCTGCCCATCCTGACCGGGGGGTTCTCCCTCATCTATAACGAACGACCATCCCGCTACTACAACTCGGCCATGATGGTCACCTCCTCGGGGATGACACCGGACGAGGAGATCTACCACAAGCGCCTGCTGGTGCCCTTCGGGGAACGGATCCCCTACCAGAAGATACTCAATTTCATGCGTAGCTGGAGCCTCGGCTGGTCCGATTTCTCAAGGGGCCTGGAAGCGCCCCTGCTCGGCGGGACCGAAGCGACCCCCGGGGTGCCGCCGATCGGCATGCTGATATGCTACGAGAGCGCATTCTCACGACTCGTGAAACCGGAGGTTGTCAACGGCGCGGAGGTGTTGAGCGTCATCACCAATGACGCCTGGTTCGGCAGGACGTCGATGCCGCGACAGCATCTTCAGATGGCCGCGTTGCGGGCGGTGGAATTCAGGCGGCCGGTCATACGGGCCGCGAACAGCGGTATCTCAGCCGTCGTGGACCGATGGGGCCGGATCGACCAGGCCACGCCACTCTACCGGAAGGACGCGATTCTTGTGCGGGTATGGCCGGAGAAGGGTTTGACGCTCTACGCCCGGACGGGGGACTGGGTACCCCTGCTGGCCATCCTGGTCGTAGTTTCAGGTCTGTTCATTTTCAGGGAACCGAAGCAGAGGAGAGTGGTCTCATAACCATGGAAAGGTCGTGAGGCACATGTCCGTGTTGACGAAACAGGAACTCGATAAGGCTGATCTGCCTCTCATGTCGGATGAGGCCCTCCTCTCCAGCAGTCTGGATGGGAATATGGTGGCCTTCGACCTGCTCGTGGATCGCTATTACGAGCGGATATACGGGTACCTCAACCGTTTTCTCAAAGACTCGGACATGGCGGAGGATCTGCTCCAGGAGACCTTCCTGCGGGTCTGGAAGAAACGGGGCGAATTCCGCAACATCGCCTCCTTCTCGACCTGGATCTACACCATCGCCGGCAATCTGGCGCGCAGCGAATGGCGCCGACGGAAGCGGTGGAGGATGCTTCGCCTCGGACCATCCGACAATGAGGATGAACCCGATTACGAGCTGGCCGATGAACGGGCCATGCCCGACCGGGTGGTGGAGAGCAGGCTGGCTGCTTCCGAACTCCTGGATGAGGTGGCGAAGCTCCCGGAGCGGTACCGGCAGGTGGTCATCCTGCGTGACATCCAGGAAATGAGCTATGAGGAGATCGCCGGCATTGTCCAGGTGCCGGTCGGTACAGTAAAATCGCGACTCAACAGGGGACGTCTGATCCTCCAGGAGAAGTTGGGGAAGTGGCATGAGAACGCGTGAAGAAAACGGATATTGCGGTCTGGTAGCCGAGGTTCTCACCTCCTACCTGGACCATTCTCTCTCTGCTTCGCTGGAGAGGGATGTGGCGGCACACCTGGAGGAGTGTGCCTCCTGCCGGCGCCGACTGGAGGGCATGTCGACCCTCATCTTCGATCTGAAGATGCTGAACTCCGTCGATGTCCCGGAAGAGATCAGCTGGTCGATCAAGCGCGCGGTGCATCGTGAAGCCCGAAAGGATCGGGTGATATCGCTGCTGAAGCCGGTGCCCTTCCTGACATCGGCGGCCGCCGCGGCGATCATCCTGGTCGTGGCCGGTTTCAGCGGTGGAGGAACAGTTCCCGTCACCGACGGGGATAACGCTCCTCTCGAAACACTCTCCGCGGTGGATCAGAACCGGCTTCAGCGGTATATCCTCCCGCCGCAGATAGGTGATCTGCAGGGATCGGGGCTCTTCGAGGACCAGCTGGCATTGGCCGATACTTCCCGGAGCGAAACACCCATCCGCCTGCCCGGAGCGAGGGCCGTGAGTTTCTAGCGGCCCTGCCTCCCGTCATGCCTTCACATCGCCGATCACGATCCGCCAGCGCCATCCTCTCTCTGCTCCTCATCGGGGCAGCGATGGTTCCGGGGCCGCTCCAGGCCCAGAGAATCGGAGCCGCCGCCGGTGCGGATCAGCTCCCGCTCGAAGCTCTCCAGTCGAAGGGACAGCAGAGCGCGGTCAGGATCCTCTCCTATTCACGGATTGCGCTCGAAGATCCCGACCCTGGAAGCCGCGGTCGATCGGCGACCCTCGAAGTCCTCAACATCGGGACCGGAGTGCGGTTCGGAGTCTCGAATCGGGTCCTGACGGCGAGGAACGTGGTCATCGGCGCCGATTCGATCGTGGTGGAGGTCGGCTGGCGGCGGATGTCGGCCACTCTGCTCGGATCGGACGAGAGCACCCATCTGGCGCTTCTTTCGGTCAACGAACTCATCTCCAGCAATGAACCCCCCGGACCCTCGGAAACACCGATCCAGGCGGGGGATATCACGCTGCTGGTCGATCCGCTCCAGGAGCGGACCATCCTGCATCAGGGCGAGATCGGGTCGGTCATGCCTACCGGTTTCATATTCACGACCCTGCCGGTTTATCCCGGTCTGAGCGGCGCGCCGCTGCTCAACAGCGCCGGTGAACTGGTCGGGATCGTCATCCTCCAGTACGTTTCCGATATCACCCAGACCGGGCCGGGAAACGCGGCAGCGATAACGGTGGATATCGCGGCCCACGTGGCGGGTGAGATCGAGGAATTCGGACGGGTGCGCTGGGGCTGGATCGGCGGTTCCGCCGACCTGGACATCCCTGACAGCGTCATTCTGCAGACCGTCTCCGAGGATGGTCCCGCCGATCTGGCCGGTCTGACGGTGGGTGATCGCCTGACCCACTACGGCGGTCAGCCGTTGCTCGACCCGTTCCACATGCGCGACCTGGTCCTGGCCACGGTACCGGGCACCGCGGTGCCCGTCAGAGCCGTACGCGATTCCACAGAGATAACGGTGCAGCTGATCGTGGGCGACCGGTCTGAACTTGATATGGCCATGTCAGGCGTCCTCATGCAGCCGGAGCCAACCCCCGACATGTTCATCGTCGCCCGTTTCCACACCATCTTCGAAGAACTGAACCGACTCTTCTCGACGCCGGGATTCAACCCCGAGCGAACCGATGTTCGGAACCGGATACTGACCATCGAACGCCAGCTGAGTGAACTGAAACAGGTCTCATTGGCCAGTCCGCCTCCCCGCGAATACATACCCTGAACACCTGCCGCCGCCCCCTTGACGGAAGCGCGGAGCGGCAGGTAGTGTGCATCTCTCGATGATGCCACTGATCCGTCACGGAATACCGAACCGCGGCCCCCATGCCGCCATCCTCCTGCTCTTCCTGCTCATCGTGGCCTGTCGGCCGGACGCGGGAGAGGGCGCGGAGAGGAGGGGAGAGGAGTCGCTCCGTATCGCGGCCATGGCTCCCGCGGCCGTCGAGATCATAGACGCCCTGGGAGAGCTCGACCTGGTGGTGGCGGTCGGGGACTACGTGGAATGGCCGCCCGCGGTGAAGAACCTGCCTGCCATCGGAGCCTACAATACCCCGAATATCGAGCAGATACTGAACCTGGGCGTGGAACTCTTCGTCACCGTCCGGAGCGAAGCGGGTGGAACCGTTCACGGCCGGCTCCGCGATCTCGGAGTCGAGGTCCTCGAACTGCCCCTCGATACCTTCGACGGCACCCTCGAGGCGATCGGGATCCTCGGGCAGGCTCTCGGAGCTGAGACGCGCGCCCGGGCCCTGAGGTCGGAGATCGGGGAACGGATGGATCTGCTGCGATCCCGGATCGACGGGATCGCTGCCAGGCGGGTGATGGTGGTGGTGGGTACCGATCCGCTCTATGTGGCCGGTCCTGGTTCCCACTTCGATGAGATCATGCGGGCGGTCGGAGGAGTGAACATCTTCCATGACGCCCTCGGTACCTATCAGATGGTCTCCCTTGAAGCCGCGATCGAACGCCGGCCCGAGGTGATAATCGATGTCTCCGATAATCGGGCGGGATCTCCGCGGGGGCAGCTGGAGGGGGTCTGGGCGCGCTGGCCTTTCATGCCGGCTGTCAGGGAGAAGAGGGTGTACCAGGTGGATCCGGTGCGGCTCACCATACCGGGACCCCGCCTGCCGGAGATGGCCGAGTTGATGGCGAAGATGATCCACCCCGAAGTGTTCGGCGCCGTCCCCGATGGAGATCTGGGACCGATGGATCGCCATGTCCCATGATCGCCTGACCGGGGGCCGGGTCCTCTTCTGGGTGGCGATCGTGTCGGCCGCCCTCCTGGTGTCGCTCCTGGTCGCGACCAGCGTCGGCGCCGTACGCGTGCCGTTGTTCAAGCTGCTCGGAGCGGGTGGGGGACTCGATCCCGATGATCGACTGCTCTATTCCCGGATTCTCCTCGAGGTGCGTCTCCCGAGGGTGCTGCTCGCCGCCGTCCTGGGCGGGGCGCTGACGGTGGCGGGGATCGTCTTCCAGGCGCTGCTGCGCAATCCGCTGGCGGATCCGTACATCCTCGGGGTGTCGGGAGGCGCGAGCCTGGGCGGAGTGACGGCCCTCCTGGTGGGACTTGGAGCGGGAACCGGACTCATCAGCCGGTTCGGAGTACCCGGACTGGCGTTCACGGGCGCGCTGCTGGCGCTGGTGCTGATCGAACGGATCGCCTCGCGGGAAGGCCGGTTCACAGTCCACACGATCCTCCTGACCGGGGTGATCTTCAACGCCTTCTGCGCGGCCCTGATCTTCTTTATTCAGAGCATTGCCTCGCTCGAACAGCTGCACGCGATCGTGTTCTACCTCATGGGCAGGGTCCCGGATGACCTGGGATACCTGACCACGGCCGGATTCACCGTGGTAACAGTTTTCGCGACGATCGCCATCTTCGCCATGGCCCGCGATTACAATGCCCTGGCCCTCGGTGAGGAGGGGGCCATCCAGGTCGGGGTGGACGTAGAACGGATCAAGCGGCGCACTTTCGTCCTCGGTTCGCTCCTGACCGGCCTGACCGTCTCCGTGGCCGGCCTCATCGGCTTCGTCGGTCTGGTGGTGCCCCATCTGCTGAGGATCGTACTGGGACCCGACCACCGGTTACTTATCCCAACCGGGTTCATCGGCGGGGCGGCCTTCCTCGTGGTCGCCGACCTCCTGGCCAGGACCCTGGCGGCGCCCAACGAGATACCGGTCGGAGTCGTCACGGCACTGGTGGGGGGGCCCTTCTTCCTCTGGCTGCTGCGTCGACGGGGGAGGGATTATGCCTTCTCCTGATGGCAACGGACGGCTTGCGGCCCGGAATCTCTCCTTCTCATACGGCGAGACGCCGGTGCTCCGCGCGGTCGATCTCGAGGTGGAACCGGGTGAGATCGTCGGGATCGTGGGGCCGAACGGATCGGGCAAGACCACCCTGTTGAAAATCTTCGCCGGGATCCTCCGTGATTACACGGGGAGGGTAACGGTCGGTGGAGAGGAAGTGAGAGATGTTCCCCCCCGGGACCTTGCCCGCCGGGTGGCCGTCGTCCCGCAGGAAACGGTGACCGGGCTGCCCTTCACGGCGCTCGAGGTTGTCCTCATGGGTCGGCATCCCCATTTGAGGGGGCTGGCCTTCGAGTCGGAACTCGACGTGGAGATCGCGCGGAAGGCCCTTGAGCGCACGGGAGCGGCGTCCCTGGCCTCGAGGAATATCCAGCGGCTCTCTTCCGGTGAGCGGCAGCGGGTGATCTTCGCCCGCGCGATCGCGCAGGAAGCGGGAGCCATCCTGCTCGATGAGCCGACCAGTTTTCTCGACATCAGGTACCAGGTGGAGATCTACGACCTGGTCCGGCAACTCGCGGTCGGAGAGGGGCTGGTGGCGCTGACCGTCCTCCACGACCTGAACCTGGCGGCCGAGTACTGCGATCGAATCTATCTCCTGAAGGAGGGCGGAGTCTTCGCCGAGGGGGTCACCGACGAGGTTCTCACCTGGACGAATCTCACTTCTGTCTTCGAATCGGATGTCTATGTCGACACCAATGACCTGACCGGCAAGCTGCTGGTGATACCGCTTTCCCACCGGGCGAAAGAGAAGCTGAAGCCCATCCGTTGACACCGGTCCTCGGGCTCCGTTTCTTGGGTCCTTGATCCTCTTCCGAAAGTGATTCAGATGACCCGGATGGACAAGGCATACGAACCGGCAGCCATCGAAGAGCGATGGTATGAGCGATGGGAGTCCGCGGGGGCGTTCGCGCCCGCTGGCAGCGGCAAGCCCTATTCGATCACGATCCCGCCCCCGAACGTGACCGGGATACTCCACATGGGGCATGCCCTCGACCAGACCCTCGAAGACATTCCGATCCGCTTCCAGCGCATGCTGGGCAGCCGCGCCCTCTGGGTTCCCGGAACCGATCACGCCGGTATCGCGACGGGATCATCAAGAACCAGATCCGCCGGACCGGGCAGAGCGTAGACTGGAGCCGGGAACGGTTCACCATGGATGAAGGCCTCAGTGAGGCCGTCGCCCAGGTTTTCATCACCCTGCATGAGCGGGGTCTGATCTACCGGGGCAACTACATCATCAACTGGTGTCCCCACTGTCATACGGCCCTCTCAAATGAAGAAGTCAAGCACCAGGATCACGACAGCCACCTCTGGCACGTCCGCTATCCCGACCGCGAGGGAGGTCCCGGGGTGGTGGTGGCGACCACGCGGCCTGAGACCATGCTGGGTGACACCGCCGTCGCGGTCCATCCCGATGATGAGCGCTACCGTGATCTGGTCGGATCAATGGTCATCCTGCCGCTCCTCGACCGGGAGATCCCGGTCGTGGCCGATGAGGCGGTCGACCGGGACTTCGGTACCGGCGCGGTGAAGGTCACCCCGGCCCACGATCCGAACGACTTCGCCATCGCCGGCAGGCACGATCTGCCCGTCCTGGTGGCCATTGACGAGACTGCCGCGATCACCGAGGTGGGCGGGCCCTATCAGGGACTCGACCGGTTCGAAGCCCGCAAGGCCGTTGTCCGCGACCTTGAGGCGGCCGGCCTGCTGGTCGGTATCGACGACCACCAGCATTCTGTCGGGCACTGCTACCGGTGCGCCACCGTGATCGAGCCGGCCCTCTCTGACCAGTGGTTCGTCAGCATGAAACCGCTGGCGGAGAAAGCGCTGGCCGAACTCGACCGGGGTCGTCCGCGCATCCAGCCGGCCCGGTGGGAGAAGATCTACCGGCAGTGGCTCGAGAACATCCACGACTGGTGCATCAGCCGTCAGCTCTGGTGGGGACACCGGATCCCGGTCTGGTACTGCCGGAACGAAACGTGCGAAGAGATGCAGGTGACCCGGGACAAGCCGACCGGGCCCTGCGACTCCTGCGGGGGGACCGACTGGGAGCAGGACCCCGATGTCCTCGACACCTGGTTCTCCTCCTGGCTGTGGCCGTTCAGCACCATGGGCTGGCCCCGCGAGACGGAGGACCTGGCCGAGTTCTATCCCACTTCGCTCCTCATCAGCGGCTACGACATCCTCTTCTTCTGGGATACCCGGATGGTGATGGCGGGCCTGGAGTTCACCGGCCAGGTTCCCTTCGAAACCCTCTACATCCACGGGATGATCCAGGATGATCAGGGTCGCCCGATGAGCAAGAGCCTCGGGAACGGGATCGATCCGATCGAGATGGTCGAGCGCTACGGCGCCGACGCGGTCCGCTACAGTCTCTGTCTCCTGACGACCGAAGGGCAGGACATGAAGCTCTCCGAGTCCCGGTTCGAGATGGGACGGAACTTCGCCAACAAGCTCTGGAATGCCTCCCGGTTCGTGATGATGAACCTGGAGGGGCACGAGACGGGCACCGGGGAGACGGAACTGGAGCGGGCCGACCGCTGGATCATGAGCCGGTTCAATCGGTGTGTCGAGCGGTGCACCGCTCATTTCGAAGGACTGAAGTACTCCGACGCCGCCCGGGAACTCTACGCCTTCGTCTGGAACGAGTTCTGTGACTGGTACCTGGAGATGGTCAAGGAGCGGCTGAAAGACCCGGGTTCCCCGGAAGCCGCCACGGTCAGGTCACTTCTTGTGGAACTGCTCGAAGGGATCCTGAAGCTGCTTCACCCCGTCATGCCCTTCGTGACGAGCGAGATCTGGGAACGGCTGCAGGAAACGCTCGGACGGGAGGTCGGAGAGGATTTCCTGATGACATCCGACTGGCCGGCAACCCGCTCAGACCTGATCGATGAACAGACGGAAGATGAGTTCGCCCTCCTGAGGGAGGTTGTCACCTCGATCCGCGCCATCAGGGGTGAGATGCACGTGCCCCCCGGGGTACGCGGGAACCTGATCGTCCGGACCGGGAGCGACGACTCCGGCCGGATCCTCGAGGAGGAGAAGGGCCTCATCCTCTCCCTGGCCCGACTGGAACAGGTCGAGATCGGTCCCGACCTGGAGAAACCGGCGGGATCAGCCTCGACGGTTATCGGCGACGTGGAACTCTTCCTGCCGCTCGAGGATCTCATTGATCTTGAGGTGGAACACAAGCGGCTCAGCGGGGAGAGGGATCGTTTAAAGACCTTGATCAAGGGTTCCCGGTCGAAACTGGAGAACGATTCCTTCCTCGACCGGGCGCCGGTTGAAGTCGTGGAGCGGGAGCGGGAGAAGCTGGCCGGGATGATGGAGCGGAACGAGAAGGTGAAAGAACTCCTGGCCGGGCTGGAGGGCTAAGAGCCTGTCGGAGGAAGCCACCGGCTACTGACCCTCCGAAGGTCACCTGATTTTTTCGGCAGACTTTTTCAACCAGCGGGCGTACCGGAACCAGGTGAGGATGCCGACGAGCATCGATATCACCAGCACGATCCCGATCACTCTCCAGAAGCGGGAGCCCCGGGCGACGGCCCCGATATCGGCCTCGAAAGCCCGGAATCTCCGTCGTCCCGTCATCAGATCATCCAGATCAACAGACCACCGTACCCCTGATTTGTCGAGTTGCCAGGCTCCGGTCGTCCGGCTGACGGTGGAACTGTGGAGGACGATCTTGAGGCCCCCCGCCTCTCCGGAACCGCCCGATCCGGGTTCAACTACCGCGAGGGCGTCACGAGCGTGTCGGGCCGTCGACTCCGACGCAAGCTGCCGGTAAAGGATATACCCCTCGGCATCTTCCTCGAGAGAGAAGTCGAACAGGCGCGCCAGCGCCGTCCGGACGGGATCACCCGAGCTGCCCTGCTCGATGATGTCCCGATTGATGGCCGGCAGATCGTGCCAGTCATTGACGGCTATCTCGATAGCGACATGGTCGGCGCCGTCGTGGACATACTGCTCGACCCGTGGTGTGAACCGGAGACGGGTATCGCGTCGCAGACGACGGGCGATCTCGTGGATCTCGACGACGGGAACACTGCTCGTGTCGGTCCTCGCTCCTTCCGGGGAGGGAGCCCGGATGGTGAACCGGAGCCGTCCGCCGCCGTCGGTGCCGACCCAGATATCCTGTTGTACCTCGAAGCATCCGGTGAGGGATGAGAGGAGAAAAAGGGCAACCAGGAGAAGTGCGGTTCTGCGCGCCGGGGTTGTCTCAGGAGCCATCATCTCGGGCCGGTTGGTCGTGAAGAGGCGGACACTCCGGTATATACCGTGTGCGGGAGCCGCGGGCAACCGGGGGGACGGTCACGGGGAGTTGCTGTTCACCCGTCCCGGTCCGCTCATCGGTACCGGAACCCTTCGACCGGTCTGTGACCGCCGGACCGCCAGCAGGGCGACGAAGATCATGATGCCTCCGACCAGGAGCCGCCAGCTCAGCTCTTCATTCAGAACCAGCCAGCCGAGGAAGACTGCCACGACCGGATTGATGAAGGTGAAAGTGCCCGCCTTCGCCGGCGGCATGTACTTCACCAGGTAGATGTACGCCGAATAGGCGAGCACGCTGCCGAAGATGACGAGGTAGAGAATGCTGCCCCAGGCCCTGGCCGTAAGGTGGGGCAGGGGGTCATGACGGACCAGCAGGTCGATCAGAAGCAGGAAGAGGCCGCCGGTAAGGGAATGGATGGAGGCGCTCACCAGGGGCGGAACTTCATTGAGACGCCGCTTTGAAAGGACACTCCCCCCCGACCAGGCATTGGCGCCGACCATGATGACGGCGACGGCGATGAAAGGCATGCTCCCGCCTTCCTGGGACCAGCGGGGATCGACCAGAACGGCGATGCCGGCCAGGGCTGTCAGCAGGCCGAAGATGATGGAACGGTCGAGTCGGTCTCCTTCAGCTCCGATACTGCCGTAGAGGGCCATCAGGAGGGGGCTGAAGCAGGTCAGGAGCGCTGCCAGTCCGGTGTCGAGATGCTGGATCGCCCAGAACATGCCGCCGATGGCCACGCCGAGAATGAGAATCCCCGTCAGGGAGAGCCAGCCCCACATCCGGAGCGTGCGCGGGAAGCGATTACCGCGCCAGAGGGCGATACCGGCCAGGATGATGCCGGCCGCCACCAGCCGTACCCCGGCCATCCAGAAGGGAGGAAGCTCGGTGACACCGATCCTGATGGCCAGATAGGTCGAGCCCCAGACGATCGAGACGGTCGTGTAGGCGATCCATATCCGGGTGCGCCTTCCGGCGCCTTCTGCGTCTGCTGATACGTTCATGGTTCCAGGCGGGCTATGATAGGTACAGAGGACAGGTTCGGCAACCGCCTGACAGGAGAGCGCGGGGTTGACGGACCGGAGCTCGACCGGTTAAAGTCTCCGCGCCTCCCGGAAGGGATTCTCATGACCAGCATCCCGCGCCTTGCCATAGTGGAAGATGATCCCGTCCTGCTCGACATCATTTCCAGTACCCTCATGGACAGAGGCTTCGACGTAGCGCCCTTCAGTGATGGTAACCGGTTCCTGGAGGCGATCGAAGGGGGGGAGACCCCCGATGTCGCCATCCTCGATGTCAGGCTGCCGGGAGCGGACGGCGTCGAGCTTCTGAGACGTCTGAGAGAGGATATCCCTGCCTGTCGGGTCATCATGATGACCGCCTTCAATTCCGTCGATACAATGCTCGATTCGCTCCGCCAGGGAGCGGTCGAGTACCTCATGAAGCCGGTCACGGCCGCCGAAGTCGCCGATGCCGTGGAGCAGTCGCTGCGGAAGCATCGTTCGGGAGACCGGGTTTCAGAACCGGTGGTCGAATTCCAGTCGGAGGCAACCGATCTCCAGCGGGTGATGGGCGGGAGTCAGGCGGTTCAGGAGGTCGAAATCTTTATCGGCAAGGCCGGTCCGGTCGATGTCCCGGTCCTGATCACCGGTGAGACGGGAACCGGCAAGGAGATCGTCGCCCGCGCCATCCACCAGGCCGGGTCACGAGGCCGGAAGCCCATGGTCACCCTCAACTGCGGGGCGATACCGGAACCGCTGATAGAGTCGGAGCTGTTCGGGCATCTCCGGGGTACGTTCACCGGGGCCGGCAGCGACCGTCACGGACTCATTGAGGAAGCCGACGGATCGACCCTCTTTCTCGACGAGATCGGAGAACTCCCCCTTGCCAGCCAGGTGAAACTTCTCAGAGTGTTCCAGGATGGGACCATCCGCCGGCTCGGCGAGCGCGTCGACCGGAGGGTGGATGTCCGCATCATCGCAGCGACCAACCGGGAGCTCGAGGCGGAGGTGGCAATCGGAGCCTTCCGCCAGGATCTCTACTATCGACTGAGCGTCTTGCGCTTGCGGGTTCCAACGCTCCGGGAGCGTCGGGAGGACATCCCCCACCTGGTTGACCGGTTCATCGCCATCTATTCGCGGGGATCGGACCGGGT
>JALGWK010000479.1 GCA_025774205.1 bacterium | reverse complement strand
CTCGAGGGTCGATCTCGACCGGATCGCCCTGATCGGCCACTCCCGAGGAGGTGAGGCGGTGGCCGTCGCGGCCGCCTTCAACGAGCTCACCCGTTATCCCGACGATGCCTCGGTAGAGTGGGATTACGGCTTCAACATCAGGGGGGTTGTCGGTATCGCGCCGGTTGACGGCCAGTACACCCCGGCCGACCAGCGTACGCCGTTGACAGACATCAACTACTTCCTCCTGCACGGTTCCCACGACGGCGATGTCTCGAGCTTCTCCTCCGACCGGCAGTACAAGCGGCTCCAGTTCTCCGGTGAGGAATACCGCTTCAAGTCATCGATCTACATCTACCGCGCCAATCACGGACAGTTCAATTCGGTCTGGGGTGATTCCGACTGGGGGAAGCCTGGCGCCTACCTGCTGAACCGGGAGGAGTTCATCACCGGTGAGGAACAGCGCCAGATCGCGAAGGTATACATTCACGCTTTCCTCGATGTGGTGATCCGCGAGAACGATACCTACCTGCCGCTCTTCCGGGATTTCCGGACCGGTGAGCAGTGGCTGCCGGAGACCTATTACATCAACCGCTTCGAGGATTCCGAAACCCGCTATATCGCTGATTACGATGAGGACATCGACGTGACTTCGGCGACCGTCGCCGGAGGGACAATCAGCGGGGAAGGCCTGGCGGACTGGAAGGAACAGGATCTCCGGTTCCGGGGGAACCGGGGAGACCGTGAGAACCAGGTGGTCTACCTGGGGTGGCGATCGGAGGAATCAGAGGAGGATGAGGATACGGACGGTGCTGAAGATCCCGGCGATGATGATGCGGAAGGCGAGGAACACGGCGACAGTCCGGAAGACTCCGATAGTGAGCAGGGCGCCGACGATCCCGGGGACACCGATGAACACGGTGAATCTGAAGGCCTCGACGCGGATCCCGATCCGGAGGTCATCCCGGCAGTTTACTCCATCACCCTTCCCGACGGACTGGGCGCCGGTTGGGGATTGGATGCCGATACCAGCCTTCTCTTCTCGATGGCCCAGCCTGACGCCAAGCCGTCAAAGCCCGATACCAGCACCGTCGACCTGACGAAGAAGGAGAAGCGGCTCAAGGACAGGGAAGAGAAACGGGCAGAGAAAGAGAAGAAACGGGAAGAGCAGGGGGAAGGTGAGGAGGAGACGGAGCAGGAGGTGAATGAAGAGGCCGGGGAGACAACCGGCGGTGAGGAGGCTGAGGCCGGCGAAGGTGAAGAGGGTGAAGGTGACGAGGGTGAGGAGGACGAGGATGAAGAAGATGAGGATAAGCCTGTCACGCCGCTCGACCTCACCATCAGGCTCGTCGATAGCCGGGGCGAGGAAGCAGAGATCCCCCTGAGCGAGGTCATGCGCCTGCTGCCGCCGCTGAAGACCACCTACACGCGGCTCGAATCACTTGAAAGCCGCTACTCATCCGCCAGCGAGGCGACCCTGCAGTCGATCGCCGTGCCGCTCTCCTGGTTCACCGGGATCAATCCCCGGTTCGCGCCGCGGTCGATCAGCCGGATCGAGTTTGTGTTCGATCAGTCGGAGAAGGGGGTCATCCTGCTTGATGAGATCGGGTTCCGTACTGAACGGTAAGCCGGCGCGGGTGCGCACTGGCGCCGGGAGCATTCGGGTTGTATTGATATGGTATTGAACGATAACCGGAGACGTTGATCAGAATGTCAAACAGGCAGAAGATCACCAGCGGACTGCTTACCATGGCCGTCATCTTCCTGCTCGGTCCGTCAGTGTACGGGCAGAACAGTATGGCCGAACGGCAGGCGTTCTGGGACGGTATCCACACCCCGACCTATCTGCGGACCGATATCGCGCATACGTCCATCAAGAGCCAGCGCGGCGGTACCTGCTGGAACTTTGCGACGATCTCGTTCCTCGAGTCCGAGATCTACCGGACCAATGAGGATGTGGCGAACGATCTCCGCGCGAACCGGCAGTCGCTCAACCTGTCAGAGTACTACGTCGTCTACTGGGCGTGGGTGGAGAAGGCCCGGGAGTTCGTGCGGGTAAAGGGAGAGGGCAAGATTGTCCAGAGGCGTGGGGCCGATACCGTCGACTTCGGTGACGGCGGGCTGAGCCATGATA
>JALGWK010000478.1 GCA_025774205.1 bacterium | reverse complement strand
TCCGACCAACCCCGACATCGTCTGGGCGACCTCGTGGGAGCGGGAGCGCAAGCCGTGGATCCTCCTGAGCGGCGGCGGTCCCAACAACGGTCTCTGGAAGTCGACCGACGGCGGCTCCAACTGGACCCGGGTCGAAGGCAGGGGTCTGCCGCCCTCCGGCGAGAACGGCAAGATGAGCGTCGATATCTTCCCCGATGATCCGTCTATCATGTTCGTGAGGATCGAGAGCTTCGCCCCCGATCCCGACGCGCCCGAGCCGGAAGAGGGTGGTAGTCAGCAGTTCATGCGGCGGTCGGGTCCTCCGACCCTGAGCGGCACCTACCGGAGCACCGACGGCGGCCGCACGTGGGAGCGGTTCGATCGACGCAACGGCCGCCCCTTCTACTACAACCAGCTGCGGGCGGACCCGCACGATCCGAACCGGGTCTACCTGGTTGAGGGCAGCCTCTACAAGGCGGATGTGAAAGAGGCCCTGAAGTGGGTCGACAACTACGAGACCGGCGGGGGTGGCTTCGGTGGCGGTGGCGGTGGTGGGGAAGGGGGAGATCGCGGTGTGACCAACATCACCAATGGTCACCACGTCGACTTCCACGCCATGTGGATCGATCCCACCAACACCGATCACCTGATCGTCGGATCTGACGGCGGCATTTCGATCTCCTGGGACCAGGGTGAGAACTGGAACTTCTGCGACAACCTCTGCCTGGCCCAGTTCTACGCGGTCGGTTTCGACATGGCCGAGCCGTACAATGTCTACGGAGGGCTGCAGGACAACGGCACCTGGGGCGGTCCCCACATGGCTCTGCGTTCCAGCGGGATCCGCAACGAGGACTGGCGGAACTACCACAGTGGTGACGGTTTCCATGCCCAGATCGATCCCTTCGATCCCGATCTGATCCTCTATGCGGAGAGTCAGGGCGGCAACCTGTCACGCGTAAACGTTACCACCGGTGAGCGGGCAGGCATCTCACCCCGCGCGCCCCGGCCCGCTGGGGAAGGGGGGTCAGACCGGGATCGGATGATGGCGATGATGGGTATGGCAGGTGGTGGAGCGAACGTACGGTCGGAGGTTGAACCGGGTACGCGATTCAGGTTCAACTGGAGCGCCCCCATCATCCTCTCACCGCACAACCCGCATACCCTCTACTACGGCGGCCAATACCTCTTCAGGAGTGTGGACCGGGGTGACAGCTGGATCATCATCAGCCCCGATCTCACCACCGCCGATGAAGAGAAGTACACTGCCGTCAGCCGGGGTGACCGCGCGACCGGCGCCGAGAACCATTGCAACATCATCACCATCGGGGAGTCTCCCCTCATTCCCGGCCTGCTCTGGGTCGGCACCGATGACGGGCGGGTACACCTGACCCGTGACGGCGGGGTCCACTGGACCGAGGTGACCGATCGGTTCCCCGGTGTGCCGCCGACCACCTGGGTCAGTCGGGTCCGGCCCAGCGGAGCCGAGGCCGGCCGGGCTTATGTGACCTTCGACGGGCACCGGTACGGAGATAATACGACCTACGTGTTCCGCACCGACGATTTCGGTGAGACCTTCGTCCGTCTGAGCGAGGGGCTGCCCGAGGATGATCCCGCCTATGTGGTCACCGAGGATCCTCACAACGGCAACCTGGTCTTCCTCGGTACCGAGCACGGCGTCTACGTGTCGCTAACAACCTGCCGGTGGCTCCCGTCCACGACCTCACGGTTCATCCCCGTGATCGGGACGTGATCATCGGTACCCACGGACTCGGGGCCTGGGTGATGGATGACATCACCGGCCTGGAATCGCTGACACCGGAAGTGATGGAGAAGGATTTCGATCTTCTCGACGTCGCTCCGCTGACCCTGTGGAACCTGGGCCAGCAGCAGGAATTGAGAATCCGGCCCTCACCCTCAGGGTGAACTACTGGATCGGCTCTGAGGTAGATAACGTGAAGATCACCCTGCAGTCGATCTCAGGGGCGACTGTCCGTGAGATCGAGGGACCTGGGGAGCGCGGTCTGAACCTGGTGGAGATCGCGCCCAGGCCCTCTTTCGGGAGGGGTTTCGGCGGCATGGATCCCGATGCCGCGCAGGAGGTACCCCTGGTGGCGGGCAGCTACCTGCTTACCGTTGTGTATGGCGATACATCCGAGACCACCACGGTCGAACTGCGTCCCGATCCGAGACGGATGCGCTGAGGGCGACCGGGAATAGCAGGGGGTTGATCATTCGGGGTATGGCCTGCCGGTCATACCCCGAACACTATAATAAGGACTCCGTAATATTATCGGAGTATCATCCACAGACCGCTAGTGTCCTGTCAGGTGGCAAGCGTCGGCATCGAGAGTGCCGCCGTGCGCGACCGGGCAGGCGCAACGCAGCCGCTCGAATGCGACGGTTGTTGCGTGACAGGGCACTAGGCAGGGCAGCGATCATTTGAGATACTGATACTCGATGCCCTCTGTGGACCAGACTGGAGTATTAACCATGCGTGACAGGGCACTAACTCAGTTGGCAGCCTGCTCCCAGCAGTTCCATCCAGTCCCGGCCCGCACAATCTCCGAGGCAGAGAACGTGGCATACAACGAACTGACACCTGCAGCAAAACGGGTCATCCTCAACAAGGGCACCGAGATGCCCTTCACCAACGAGTTCGATCATCACTTCGAGGAAGGGACCTACATCTGTGCGCAGTGCAACGCACCTCTCTATCTCTCTTCAGACAAGTTCGATTCCGGATGCGGCTGGCCTGCCTTCGATGACGAGATCGACGGCGCGATCATGCACGTACCCGACGCCGACGGTTTACGGACCGAGATCGTCTGCGCCAACTGCGGTGGTCACCTGGGCCATATCTTCCTGGGCGAGGGCTTTACACCGACGGACACCCGTCACTGTGTCAACTCGATCTCGATGAACTTCATCCCTGCCGGCCAGAATATCCCGACGGCAATCACCGCGGAATCGCAGGCCGTCCAACAGGCTGCTCAGGAGGTCACTACGGAGACCACCTACCTTGCCGGCGGCTGCTTCTGGGGGACCGAGCACCTGGTCCAGGCGCTCGATGGTGTGATCTCAGTCCGATCGGGATACATGGGCGGTCGGAAGGATAATCCCACCTACCAGGAGATCTGCACCGGGCGGACCGGCCATGCCGAGACGGTCGAGGTTAACTTCGATCCCTCGAAGATCGACTTCGAGACGGTGGCGAA
>JALGWK010000477.1 GCA_025774205.1 bacterium | reverse complement strand
CCGCGCCGGTTCTGGTAAGAGAGATAATAGGCATGTTCCCAGACGTCGATCACCAGGAGCGGGATCGCTCCCCATACCGTCAGATTCTGGTGTTTCTCCGCCTCGAGGACCAGCAGGCGATCTGCGACCGGGTGCCAGGCGAGGACCCCCCACCCGCTCCCCTCGACCTGTGAGGCAGCAGCAGTGAAGTGGGTTCGGAACGCGTCTGTCGTGCCGAAATCACGTTCGAGTGCCCGCTGGAATCCACCTGAGGGATCCCCTCCACCGTCAGGACTCATGTTCTGCCAGAATATCGAATGCAGGAAGTGACCCGATCCATGGAAGGAGAGGGCCCGGCTCAGGTCCTTGATACCGGCCGTGTCGTTCGAACCGCGTTTCCCGGCCAACCCGGCCAGGGCCCGATTGAGACCACGCACATAACCGGCGTGATGGATATCGTGATGGAGACGCATGGTCTGCGCGTCGATGATCGGCTCCAGCGCCTCGTGGGCATAGGACAACGGCGGCAGGGTGAATTCCTCGCTCGGTTCGGTCGAGAAACCGGCCGTCCCGGGGAAGGAGGTGAAATCGAAGCCGTTCAGGACCGCCGCGCCTCCCGCCAGGAACGATCCGCTGGTCATAAAATCACGTCTGGTACTCATCCCGGTGCAACCTCCTCAATTCCATGATCGGATAGTCACTTTCAAACCAACAGTCATTGCTGAGTGAGGCCGGGATGAGGACTGCTTACAGCCTATCCGGAGTGGTTGACCGGGGAGGAGCGGCAACGCAGTCGGGCGAGATACGGCGCCGCTCGAATGCGACATTTGTTGCGTGACAGGGCACTAAAGGGGGAGGACACACTGCGCGATGTCGTTGGCAGGTGAATTGACGAGGGTCGAGACGGCGTGGGTAATCAGATCGTCACCTTCGTAGGGGCCGACCATGGCGAGAAGCTCTCCGGCGGCAGCCCCGGTTGCCAGCCAGGCATCCCACTGCTCCTGTTTCAGCACCACCGGCATCCGGTGATGGATGGCGCGGATGGCATCGCACGGCTCACTGGTGATTATCGCGCACGACCGGATCTCCTCCGACCACCGGTCACTTGACCGCAGGTCATCGGTCTCTTCCTTCGGCCGCCACTGCTCCCAGATGCCGGCAAAGGCGAAGACCTCACCGGAGGCGAGCGTGATTCTCGTGGGCTGTTTCCCCGCTTTGCTCTTCGGCCACTCGTACCACCCGTCGGAGAGGATCAGGCAGCGACGTTCCCGGAAGGCAGCCCGAAAGGACGGCTTCTCGGCGACGGTTTCGCCGCGGGCATTGATCATACGATTACCGATGGTGGGATCTTTCGCCCAGAAGGGAACCAGCCCCCAGCGGAAGAAGTCGAGGAGGAGCCGCCCCTCCCCATCGAGCCGCAGGGCCGGGATCTGCTGGCTCGGGGCGATGTTGTATCGCGGCTCATGGTCAGAGATGAGATCGGCGAGCCCCAGGGCCGCCAGGAGTTCATCAATCGCCGGAGTGAGGGTATAGCGTCCACACATGATCCCCAGCATACACAATGATGCCCCGGATGGCACAGGAATGACTGGACAATGCATCTATCTGTAACTATCTTGGTGACAATTAGGAGGTTGTATCGTGACCAAGAACAGCAGATTCACCGTAGCCGTCCATGCCCTGGCGCTCCTGTCGATCGTGCGCGGCAAACCGGCCACATCTGATTATTACATCGCCCGCAGCGTGAACACCAATCCGGTCGTGATTCGCCGCATCCTCGGGGTGCTCGGCAAGGCCGGACTCGTGGAGACCCACCCCGGCGCGGGGGGAGGGTCCACCCTTGCCAAAGATCCGGCGAAGATCACCCTGCTCGAGGTCTATCGCCTGATGGGCAATGTCGACCTCTTTCCGATGCACACCCAGCCGCCCAGTGATGACTGCATCTGTGGGCGACACATCCAGACCGTCCTCACCGGTGTCTTCACCGACGCGCAGCAGGCCCTGGAAAAGGTCCTGGCCGGTCTGACCGTCCAGGATATCGAGAATCAGATCGAAGAGCTC
>JALGWK010000476.1 GCA_025774205.1 bacterium | reverse complement strand
AGAGGTTGCCCGGGCCCTCTCCAGGTTTTCTGAACCGTGGATCCGGTAGCGCAGCGAGAACCCTATCATGCGGATGACGGACCGGGCCGCCAGGGCGATGAGCCGCTGGGAAAACGTCGGCGGATAGAGTTGATGCACGCTGTCGCCGCTGCTCCGATCCTGATTCATACCGTTTCTATCCTGCTCTCTTCGCAGATTGCTCCGACAAACCCCGGAAAATCTCTCTCTCCGACCGAATGAGTGACCATAGAACACGACCGGCCGGTCATCAACAGTGAAGCCGACCCGGACCGGCCCGTACCGACCCGGACCAACCTGGACCGGCCCGAAGCGATCTCGGGTTCGCCCCCGTCCCGCGTCAGAGGGCGTCGTTACGATATCAATAATGGTTATCTCCGATGACGTCAGAGGGGAAGCGCTTCGTGCCTTCACGGCCGCTTACCACTGCCAGCGAGCGGGCGAGATCGAACGGGCCATATTCCATTACACCCGCTCCATCGAGCTGATCCCGACCGCCGAGGCGCACACCTTCCTCGGTTGGGCGTACTCATTCCAGGGACGGCTGGAGGAGGCGATCGAAGAGTGCCTCAAGGCAGTCGAACTCGATCCATCCCTGGGAAATTCCTATAACGATATCGGCGCCTATCTGATCGAACTGGGACGGCCGGAGGATGCCCTCAACTGGCTGGCCCGGGCGCTGCGGGCGAGTCGATATGAGAACTACAGTTACCCCTTCTACAACCTCGGCCGGGCGCACGAACTCCTTGGTCAGATCGAAGTGGCGGGCCGACGGTACCAGAAATCGATCGACGAGGATCCTGCCTTCACGCCGGCGCTCCTGGCCCTCCGGCGGATCGGTTATTTTCCCACGGATCATCCTGAAGATTGACAACGGGTAAACGATAATTATCGTTGATACGTCTTTGCATAAGGATATCAGCACGATTTTCAGGTCGGGCGGTGTCTGACAGGAAAACGGCAGAGTGATATCGAACGCCCTTACCACCCACCAGAATCGGATAGTGTGAGATGGCAAAACGGGTAACAGCAGTGATCCTCGTCCTCATCCTGATCCTCGCCGGATGCGGTATGGAGGAAGTCGGGTCTGTTCGGGTCAACATACCCGGCGTCTGGGAAGGATATATCTCTCAGGGGAACACCCTCGGGACCGACGATAAGGGTGACCTCACTCTTACCGTAACAAAGAACATGGAATGCACCATCAAGGGCTTCGTGGATGGGAACATCGCGGCGTGGGACGGGGTATTCCACCTCGAGATCACCGGCTTCGGTTACGTCGACGGGAACAAGCGGCTCCTCGGGGAGGTCAAGGCGGTCCGGACCAGGCCCGGCTTCGAACCTGATTCGATCCTGGGTTCGATCGCCGGGGAGTTCATCCTCGTCAGCGCGGGCGCCTTCGGAGACTGGTTCGCCTATCAGGGATCAGACTTCGCCGGGGTGGGCAACTGGACCGTCATGAAGGATTATTGAAGTAACCGGTATTCCGGGGTATCAGATTCCACCGCCATGCAGTTCCGTCAGTTCATCCATCTGCAGGATGAAGGGATTCGTCCGCCGCTCCTCGCCGACCGTCGTTGCCGGGCCGTGCCCGGTATGGAGCACGACGCCGTCATCCAGGACGAGGATCTTCTCCCGGATGCTTCTCATGAGGGTACTGCCCTCGAAAATGGTATCCCCCACGAAGGCATGACCGTCTCCGATCAGACAGATCCCTCCCGGTGAGTGACCGGGCGTCTCCGCGACAGTGAAGGTATGTGATCCTGCCGCGATGGTGTCACCCTCTTTCAGGGTTCCATCATGGGGTGGTATCGGGTCTCCGGGATCACCAATCCAGGCAGACGCCGACTCATGGGCCCGCTCCAGGACCGGCAGGTCCTTCGGCGGGACGAGAAAGGGTGCCTTCAGTTCGCGCACGAGCGGTCCGACAGCCATGACGTGATCGAAGTGGGCATGGGTGATGGTGATGTAATCGATCGTCCACCCACCGTCACTGACCCTCGACAGGATCGTCTCCGGTTCGGCACCGGGATCCACGATGAATGCCTGCCTGGTGTCGGGATCTCCGACGAGGTAGCAGTTCGTTGCCAGCGGGCCGACGGGGATGGCATCAATCAGAACGGACACGTGGTGACCTCTCTCTGAAGACAAAGGAATCGATCGATGAAACTCAATATCGGTGATCGCGCCCCGGATTTCACCCTCACAGATCACGATGGCAGTGAAGTCACTCTCTCCGGCCTGCGTGAGAACCCGATCGTTGTCTATTTCTACCCGAAGGACGATACCCCCGGTTGCACCACCGAAGCGTGTGATTTCCGGGACAACATGGCCCGGATCACCAGCGCCGGCGCAACAGTGCTGGGGATATCATCTGACAGCGCGAAGAGTCATCAGAGGTTCCGGGAGAAGTACGAGCTGCCCTTCCCGCTGCTCGTCGACGAAGATCACGCGATCATGGAGTTCTATGGCGCCTGGGGAGAGAAGAAGATGTATGGCAGGGTGTTCAAGGGGCTGATCCGATCGACCTTCCTGATCGACCGTGAAGGGAACATCGCCGAAGCCTGGTACAATGTGAAGGCGAAAGGTCACGTCGATAAAGTAATGGCGGCGCTGGAAAACCTTTAGTGCCCTGCCACGTTCAGGCGCGGCTCCCCCTGATGGCGGCAACCCGCGCGTCGATCCCCTCCAGAATGGACCACGGCACCCGCAGGTCGCCGGTCCCCGTTCCGAGGGCGAGGTCGGGTTTCGAGCGTCCGTGGAAGTCGGTGCCGCCGGTCGGGACCAGGTCGAATTCGCGGGCCAGTTCCTCGTAGAAAGTGACCTGTTCCCCGGTGTGATGGGAATAGAGAACCTCTATCCCCTCGAGCCCCTGGTCCTTCAACGACGCAGTTCCTCCCCGTCGCGACGGGTCTGATAAGGGTGGGCCATGACGGGGATGCCGCCCGCTCCCTTGATCAGTTCGAAGGCCACGTCCGGTTCGAACCGGAACTTGTGCACGTAGGCGGGTGAATCTGAGGCCAGGTACCTGTCGAACGCTTCCTGTGCGGTCTCGACCGCTCCGAGATCGAGGAGGGTCTTCGCCATATGAGGGCGCCCCACAACACCGCCTCCGGCGCGCTCTTCCACCTGCTCCATGGTGATCGGGATACCCATCTTGCGAAGATTGTTGATGATCTTCGGGTTCCGTTCCTCACGGGCCCGCTTGAGTCTCTCCACGCCCTCCGCGTACCTCGGTTCGGCGGGATCTATCTCGTAACCGAGGATATGCAGCGCGCCTCCCTCGAGCACACACGAGATCTCGATGCCGGATACCACCCGGATACCGAGGGACGCTCCTGCTTCGAAGGCTTCCTGAACTCCATCAGAGGTGTCGTGATCGGTCACCGCGACAGCGGCCAGGCCGGCGGCGACGGCGGCCTCGACCAGACCGGTCGGCGACAGGGAGCCATCACTGGCGGTAGTGTGGG
>JALGWK010000100.1 GCA_025774205.1 bacterium | reverse complement strand
GCTTCCGCCTCGGCGGTCTCCTCGACAGCAGCCTCTTCAGGCTCGACGGGAGCTTCCACAACCTCGACAGCTTCCGGCTCTTCGGGGGCGACTTCAGGTCGGCGGCCCCGTCTCACCGGCTTCTTCAGCAGAGGGTGGTCAGGTCTCTCTTCCGCGAGACGCTTGAGGATCCCCTTCTTCGAGAGCAGGCTCCTGGCGGTATTCGAGGGCTGGGCCCCTGTCTTCAGCCAGTAGAGCGTCCTCTCCTCGTCGATTGTAATCTCCGGAGGGTCCGTGTGGGGATTGTAATTCCCCAGGATCTCAATGAACCTTCCGTCGCGCGGGCTCCGGGAACTGAACATCGGCGGAAAGGGCATCCGCCCCTTCCTGCCCTTGCCCTTCAGGGCCTTGGCCATCTTCTGCATCATCGAGTACTGCTTCAGGAGCGTGTTGACTTCCTGCACACTCCGTCCGCTGCCTCGTGCGATCCTTCGCCGCCGGCTTCCATCGAGGATGCCGGGGCGACGTCGTTCTTCCGGTGTCATGCTGTCAATCATGGCCTCCAGGGCCACGATCGAGTCTTCATCAATTTCCTGTCCTGCCAGGGCCCGATCGAACTGACCGGGCAGCATCCCGACCAGGTCCTGCACGGAACCCATGCTCCGCAGGCGACGCATCTGCTCCCGGAAGTCCTCGAGGGTGAACTCACCCGCGACGAATTTCCGCCCTTCCTCGGCCAGCGCCTCCGCGCCCCCGGCATCGGCCGCGGCGCGTTCGACCAGGGAGACCACGTCCCCCATCCCGAGGATCCTCCCGGCCATCCGGTCGGGATGGAATACCTCCAGGGCACCGAGTTCCTCGCCCGTCCCGGCATAGCGGATGGGTAATCCCGTCACGCCTCGCAGGGAGAGCGCCGCCCCGCCTCTGGCATCACCGTCGAGTTTGGTCAGGACGGCTCCGGTGCATTCGAGACGGTCATTGAACGTCTTCGCGGTCTTGACAGCATCCTGACCGGTCATCGCGTCCAGAACGAGCAGCGATTCCCGCGGCTTCAGCTGCTGCTGCAGGTCGGCCAGTTCATCCATCAGGATCTCGTCCACCGTCTGTCGGCCGGCGGTGTCGACGAGTACGAGGTCTATTCCAGCAGCCTCGAATTCGCCCGAGATCCGGAGCGCGGCCGTGAGTGGTGATTCACCCTCACCGGCAACAGAGACCGGAGCCTCCACACGTTCCGCGAGACGTTTGAGCTGTTCACCTGCCGCCGGGCGGTACGGATCGAGCCCCATCAGGCCGATCTTCCGGCCTCCGGAATGGAAGCGCAGCGCCAGTTTGGCTGCCAGTGTCGTCTTCCCCGAGCCCTGCAGACCGAGGAGCATGACGGTGGTCGGAGGCTTTCCGGAAAGGTCCAGATCGGGCGGTTCACCCGCTCCTCCCAGCAATCCCACCAGCTCGGCATGGATGATCCCGACCATCTGCTGACCGGGACGGATCCCCTTCCCGACCTCGCTTCCGAGGGCTTCTTCCTTCACCCTCTCTATGAAAGAACGGGCCACTCCCACGTTCACATCAGCTTCGAGGAGCGCCCTCCGCACATCCCGAAGGGCCTCGGCTACATTCTCCTCGCTCAAAACCCCCCGACCGCGCAGACGGTCGAGTACCGTGCTTAATCTGGCAGTGAGGGTATCAAACATATCAAACCTGAAAAATCAACAGACTTGTAAAGGTAGACAGAAAACAGGCATTTCCAACATGAAAAACCGTCCTGCGCCTGTTGCCTGCCCGCTGTCAGGCGCCACGGATGGCCGTAATCGCGGCAGCGGGATCATCAGCGCCGAACACAGCCGATCCTGCCACCAGGATATCAGCTCCCGCGGCGACGACTTCAGCCGCGTTCCCGGTCGTAACCCCGCCATCCACACCGATGGTGACCGTCACGCCCTGCCGGTCGATCTCCTCTCTCAGGAGCGGTACCCTGGCCAGGCTCTCCGCTATCAGCTTCTGGCCCCCAAAACCGGGATGAACGGTCATGATGAGCACCGTCTCCAGGCGATCGAGCCAGGGGTACACCCACTCCACGGGAGTTTCGGGGTTGAGGGCGAGGCCCCGGCCTACTCCCGCCGTCGCCAGCCGCTCCAGAATCGAGTCGGCCCGCGCTTCGCGTTCTTCCTCCCCGAACGCCTCGAGATGGAAGGTGAAGGTCGAGACGCCAGCTTCAACGAATGGATCGAGGTACCGGTCGGGGTCGGTGATCATGAGGTGAGTGTCGCGGGGCAGGGTTGTGAGACGGGTGACGGCTTCGACGATCAACGGACCGAAGGTCAGATTGGGCACGAAATGGGCGTCCATCACGTCGAGGTGGAGGAGGTCGGCTCCGGCCGCCTCAACCATGGCGATCTCCCCTTCCAGCCGGCCGAAATCGGCCGAGAGCAGGCTGGGCGCTACCTGGACACTCATGACGGCATCACCGCGGTGGAATCCGACGTCCACGGCGATCTTCTTCGGGTGGCGGCGCGTCGAGGCCCTGACGCACCCAGGGGGGCGGAGCGCCCATACCGACGGTGTCCACCATGGCCGCGGTCGGTCTGAAACCGGTCCTGACCGCGACCGTCAGGTCGAAGATCGGTATACCCTCAACCTCGTTACCCGGATCGGGACTCTGCTCAACCACTGTCATCATCACCTGGGTGTCATCTTCGATCCATTCGATCCAGACTTTGCCGTCTATATCCCTGATCCTCGTCAGAGCGCCGGTGAGCCCCATGTTCACGAGCCGGGGGATGAGGCTGGTGGTCCGTAGCGGTCCTGAACTAACCACCAGGCTGATCCGGGTGTTCCGCAGAGCCTTCAGGGTGGCGCCTGGCCGCTGGTCGATCACGGTGCCGTCGGGTGAATCGTCGGGACGGGTGGTGATCTGCCCCAGCAGAAGACCGAAGTCCTGGAGTTTTGCCCGGGCCTGATCGGTCGTCAGCCTCGTCAGGTCGGGGATGATGACCTCCTCCGGCCCCCGGCTGACGACCACGCCGACGGTGCGGCCCTTCTTCACCCGGGTAAAGGGAGGCGGCACCTGTTCGATAATCCGCCCCTCGTCGATGACGGCGTGGAAACTCTCTTCGATCCGCTCCAGTTCGAGGCCGAGCTCCTGCAGGTCGCTCTTGGCGGCGTAGAAATCGAGGTCGACGATGTCCGGCAGATCGACCTCCGATCCGCGATCGGTCCAGGCCGGCATGATCACCCGGTCGACGAGGATCATGCCGCCTATGAAGAAGGCGGTGATGATGAGGAGGAGCATGACGAGGAGTCCCGCCGATTTCACGATCATGACAAAATCGGTTCCTCCTCCGTTATCGTCCCGTTGTGTCATCGATGTCATGGCTGTCGTTTCATCCTCGCAACGAAGGAACCATCCAGGCCGTGTTTCCAGGGAAGTGATGCCGCTCTGCCTTCACCTCTCCTGAACACCTCCGGGATGGAACCCGGGAGGTTGTCCGGCATGAAAGTATTATGGTGCGACAGAAACCGATCCACCACCACTTCGTTTTCAACCGGGAGGAGGGTGCACGTGCTGTAGACCAGTACGCCTCCCGGACGAACCAGTTCCGCGCCATTCTCCAGCAGACGAGACTGCACTCCTGCCAGTCGAGCCGGTTCCTCGGCCGTCAGGCGCCAGCGGGCATCGGCCCGCCGCCGGAGCACTCCGGTATTGCTGCACGGCGCGTCGATGAGCACCAGGTCGTAGCTCTCCCGACGGGAGAGGAGTTCGCCATACTCGACCGGCGTGATCCCCCCACTGGCATGCCGCGCAATCGATTCCCGGAGCAGAAGCGCCCGCTCCCGATTGCTGTCGGCGGCATCCACCCTGGCACCGAGTTCCCCGAGATGGGTCGCCTTGCCTCCCGGCGCGGCGCAGATGTCAGCCGCGCTTGCACCCTCTGCCGGCGCGGCCGCCAGAGCCGCCAGCCCGGCCGAGGGATCCTGGACCGTGAGCCATCCCTCCCTGATCCCTGCCAGAGTCGCCGGATCGATCCCCTCCCCCAGGAGCAGCCAGTCGGGCAGGAGCGTGCCGGGGTATACCTCGATTCCCGATTCCCGGAGCAGTCCGGTCGCGCTCTCCACGCTCTCCACCAGCCGGTTCACCCGAACCCAGATAGGCGGCGGCAGATTGTTCCATGCCGCAAAAGCCGCTGCCGACCCGACTCCGTGGACTTCATCCACCAGGCGGAGGAGCCACTCGGGGTGGGAATGCTCCGCCGCCAGACGCCCGAACGGATCCTCCGGCAGTGGTGGTTCACCCTCCCGGATGGCGGTCCTGAGCACTCCGTTCACTACCGACGTCAGACCTGCCAGCCCCGAATCCCGGGTCTGGTTGACCGCCGTATCCACCACGGCATAATCGGGGGAATCACCGTGCCGGAGTTCAAAGAGCGCCAGTCTGAGAATGGCCCTGCAAACGGGTGGGAGGCTTTCGAGCCCCTTCGGCAGCCGACTCTCCAGTTCGCGGTCGAGCCGTCCACTCCATTTCGTGGTGCCGGCAGTCAGAAATTGGAGCCTCGCCGATCCCGGATCTCCCGCCGCCAGTCCTCCCCGGCGGTCCTTCAGGGCAAGGTCGAGGAAGGTGCCCTGCTCCACCTCGACCAGGATTGCCGCGGCGAGCCCCCTGATCTCATCCTTCATCACTGAACCGTACTCCCGGCTCACTGCGGAGACCGCGCATGACCGAGGCGCCGTCACCCGGTCGTCGTCCCTCCCGCTGGATCTCGAGCAGCACCAGTCCCTCTCCCCCCCCGGTCGCGACGACCGGCAGGCCATTGGGAAGGTAGCCGGCCAGGGTGCCTGGAGGGGGTGCTGCCCCTGCCTCCCACGGCACTTCCTCAGCGGTCGCCGGGCGCGCCTTCAGGAGGAGGATACGCTCACCTCGAAGCGTGGAATACGATCCCGGCCACGGTTGGAGTCCCCTGATCCGGTTCCGGATCGCATTCGACGGGAGATCCCAGTCGACCAGCCCGTCCTCCTTGCTGAAGGCCGGCGCCGGGGTGGCGAGGCCCGGATCCTGTGGCGTTCGGGGGGCCTTCCCGGCCGCGATCAGTTCGATCGTCTCGAGCATGAGCGAGGCACCGTGATCGGCGAGTCGCAGCAGGAGTCCGTCGGCGTTCTCGTCGGCTTCGATCTCCACCTCCCGCTGCAGACAGATTCCTCCGGTGTCGATGCCGGCGTCGATGAAGAAGGTCGTCACCCCGGTGACGCTCTCACCGTTGATGATCGCCCACTGTGCGGGAGCCGCGCCCCGGTACCGCGGCAGAAGTGAGGCGTGCAGGTTGATCGTACCCGCCGGCGGTATCACCAGGAGGTCGGAAGGGATGATCGGAAAGGCCACGACGACCCACAGGTCTGTCTCGAGTTCCGCCAGCTGCCCGGCGGTTTCGGCGGCCCTCAGATCGGCGATCTCGACGACCGGTATATCGTGATCCGCAGCCGGCGGTTTCAACGGGCTGATGGTCTCCCTGCGGCCGCGACCCGCGGCCCGGTCGGGCCTGGTGACCAGCGCCATGATTTCGTGTGATGATCGGGCCAGCGTCCTGAAGGTGGGAACCCCGAAGACGCCGTTGCCGAGGAAGGCGATCCTCACGCCGTCTGTCTGGCGCTCCGGGCCATCTGCTTGAGCGTCCCTCGCAGCATCATGCGGCGGACAGCGGGGATATGATCAACGAAGAGGATCCCCTCGAGGTGGTCGATCTCATGCTGGACCACCGCGCTGTGCAGACCCCGCAGATCACGGCTCTGTTCTTCGCCGTCAAGGTCGAGGTATTCGACCACGATCCGGTCGTCCCGCTCGACTTCCTCCCAGACCTCGGGGATCGAGAGACAGCCCTCCATGGAGAGCTGCTCACCCTCCCGCTCCACGATCCGCGGATTGACAATGGCTGTGGATCCCTCCCCACCGTCATCGATGTCGAAATTGAGAGTGATCAGGCGGCAGAGTTCGCCCACCTGGTTGGCGGACAGGCCGATGCCGTTGGCGTCCTGCATGCTTTCCAGCATGTCGGCGGCAAGGACGCGGATCGTTTCATCCACAGCAGGGACCGGCGCGGCCTTTTTCCGAAGCACCGGGTCACCATAGATGCGTATCGGCAAAGCTGCCATCCCGATCAATCCTTCTTCTGGACTTTCGAAATGCTGCTGCGGTTCACCTCCACGCGGACTTTGTCGGCGATCTCAAGAACAACAATATCGGTCTCTTCATTGATCGCGTGCACGGTGCCGTGGAAGCCCCCTGCCGTGACGACCTGGTTGCCCTTCTCGAGAGATGAAACCAGCGCCCGATGTGCCTTCTGCCGCTTGCTCTGCGGCCGGATGATCATCAGGTAGAAGATCCCGATGATGAGGGCGAAGGGGAGGAAGTACCCGATCGGATTTCCCTGAGACGGGCCGGGTTGTGTCTGCTGATACGCTGTCAGCGCATGGATCAGTGCTGTCATGCCTGCTCCTTCTGGCAGTACCTGGTGACGCGGAACTTCGGGTCGATGCCGGTGATTCCGGCACCCGGTCCACCCCGGTCAGTACCGGGGTCTGATGGGGCCATCAGCCCCGCCCGCGATGAACTGAGCCACGACCGCATCCTCGCTGGCCGTGATCTCTGCCGGTGTACCCTGTGCAAAGATAATGCCGCGATGGAGAAAAGCCACCTGATGACAGATGGTAGTGACACTGCGCATGTCGTGGGTTACAA
>JALGWK010000475.1 GCA_025774205.1 bacterium | reverse complement strand
TCGTCTCCAGGGGACGCTGATCCGGACTGCATCCGCCTCGACATCCACATGTACCACGGCTCTGTGATTCCCGTACTCGGCCGCGTCCCACTCTCCCGTGGAATAGGGGATGTCATCACGCTGATTACGGGCAGCGAAGATCATCGCCACGATCACCACACAGAAACCCGCCAGATAGAGGGGCCAGGCTTTACGGTAGGGATTCATTCGAAGTACATCCTTTATTTCTGAAAAGGGCGGGTCCGCTGTTCCCACGGGACTCCCCCCATGATAGCAGGGAGTGAGTCGCTACCAGTATCAATCCCGTTTCGAGAGCACTGTCCGTTCGTAATCACGGACCTTATCCAGCCACGCCTGTCCCACCGGGACTCTCATGCTCAGGCAATAATGATCCCACACCGCGCCTGTCGGCAGGGTTTTGACCTCCTCCAGCATCGCCAGACGTCCGGTCAGGTCTCCCCCGGCCTCCAGCTCCCGCAGCTTCCCGACCGGCTGCAGCAGGGCCATGAGCAGCGCCTTGAGCAGGTTGCGGGTTCCGATCACCCACGCCGCCACCCGGTTGATGCTGGCGTCGAAGTAATCGAGCCCGATATGGGTTCGTTCGAGGTAGTCCCCCCTGACGAGTTCCTCCGCCAGGGCCAACAATTCGTCCGAGAGGGTGACGACGTGGTCGCTGTCCCAGCGCACCCCCCGGCTGACATGGAGCAGGATCCGATCGAGGTAGTTCATTACCGAAGAGAGCTTGTCGGCGACCTCTTCGGTCGGGTGGAAATGTCCGGTGTCGAGACAGAGAAGCAGCTTACGGGTGACCGCGTACCCGAAGTAGAAATCGTACGATCCCGTGACGTAGCTCTCCGAGCCGATCCCGAACAGCTTCGGTTCGACCGAGTCCAGTAGATGCGCCTGATCGTGCTTATCCGCGAAGATCGCGTCGAGCAAGCAGTCGTTCACGGGGGCCCTTCCGGTCCACCGGGGTATCCTTGTAACCGTCGGGTATCCACAGGTTCATCACGCTGGGAGTGCCAAGCTGGCGGCCCATATCGGCCGCGATCGTGCGGCAGGCTGTCCCGTGCCCGATCCAGAAATCCCTCACACCGGGATCGGGATGGCTCAGGGTAAAGCCGTCGTCGGCCAGGGGGTGCGCAAAACAGGTGGGATTAAAGTCGAGGCCGAGCTCCCGTTCACGAGCCCAGTCGACCCAGCCCTGGAAGTGTTCGATCCCTATCTCATTGCGATCGACCTGCTTGCCGCCGGTCTCGAGATAACTCGCGTGCAGGTTCACCCGGTGTGAACCGGGGATGAGGCTCAGGGCCAGGTCGAGATCACCGCGCAGTTCATCGACCGTGCGGGCTTTCCCCGGGTAGTTGCCGGTCGCCTGGATCCCGCCGCCGCTCAATCCGGTCTCCCGCTCCTCGAAGCCTCCGACATCATCACCCTGCCAGCAGTGGATCGAGACCGCGATCCGGTTGAGACGTTCGATCGCGTCGTCGACATCCACGTCCATATCGGCGTACTGTTCCTTCGCCAATCCGAATGTCTCAATGATCCTCTTGTCGACGTTCATCATTCCTCCTGCGCCGGAACGTTTATCGATCTGGTTGCGGATGACACCTGTTTCTGTCGATAGGTCTCTACCTCCCACCCCTCGATGAACCTCCGGGATCTCTCATCCATGTACCTGATTCCTCCGAAGGCCTCAGCCAGCTGAACCACGAGCGCGGCGTCGCGCGCAACCTCCAGAGCCAATCGGGCCAAGGCTCGACTCTCCCCCAGTCCGATGACTGTGTCTTCGAAGACCGCGATCTTCGGATCGTGACCGTGACGGGATCGATACCGGGCGAATCCTTCAGCGGAGGGTTCATCCCTGAAGGAGCTGGCTCCGGCGTAGACGATGTGGTCGGGAGTGAGCGGGCCCTCGGCCGGCGGAAATACACCAGCTGCGGCAACGTGCAGCGGGCGTTCTCCCAGGGCGGTCCGGATGAGTTCTTCGTAACGGACGACTCGCTCCGGCGGGGGATCGCCGATTAGCCCGAGGTCGGTCTCCATCTCCGCCCGGTGATACTCCTCCGCCAGGCGGGCAAAGATCCCGTCGTAGATTTCTGATATCTGATCGGGTTCGTCGGCCGCCACGAAGACACCATGATTCCCGATAAAGATCACCGGCGGTTCGTAACCGTGAAGATCCCGGTACATCGCCACCTCCTCCCGAACCATCATGCAGAGTGAGTATCCGGGATCGGTGTAATCGATCCAGAGCGCCTCGGGGAAGAGACGCCGGCAGTGACTGGGGGATGGGTATGCACAACATACCTGGCCGAAAGGGAGTCGTGCAGTGGCGCCTCAACCGACGGGCGACCGGTGGAATCGGGCATCACTGCGGTCCTGACGATCTCGACCACGGCCGCCTCCCGTTCGGCGGCGACTTCCGGGAACTCCACCTCATAGAGAGCGGCGAGTTGCTTCCGGTGGAGGGCAACGAATTTCTCCGGAACCATCCCGATCAGTGAAGTGCCAGAGGGCTTTACCCAGAGGGTGGATCGATCCTTTACCGAGGAATTCCCGCCTCCACCCCTGACATGGACAGGCGTACCGAATTCGCGCGAAAGGCGGGTGATAACCTCCAGCATTTCTTCCGGGGATTCGATACTCGCCCTCTTTCCGATCAGGTTATCTCCTCTGTGACGCCCTGGCGCGCCGGAGCAGAATGTAAGAGCTGATGCGCTAGCCGGTGCCGTGTTCAGAATCAGCATCCTCATTCGCAAAAAGACCATAACGATTGTCAGCCGGAGGGATGCCCCGTATCTCCGATGACACGGTGCAGTCGCGAGAGTGCGGTTTATCACTGCGGTTGCAGGCTACCAGGGCCTGAACCGCGTCCCTGCTTATTATCCCCTGTCTCGCCTGCTCGGCCAGCTCTTCCAGGGCCGTGCGATTGTCATAGGCGGTTGGGCGGTAAGGTCTCGGCGAGATCAGAGCATCATAGATGTCGACGGCGGCTACGATCTCCACCATGCGGTCATTAAGGTGTGTACCCGTGGGGTAGCCTGAACTGTCATTCCTTTCATGATGATCCCTTGCCACCCTGGCGGCATCATGCTGGTTGTCCCGGAAGTAGTAGCTGAGGAGGACAAAGCCAGCCGGGGCATGGTGCTCCAGCATGAGCAGCTCGGTCCGGGCAAGAGGATCGATCTTCTTGAGGACCTGCAAGGGTACACAAATCTTACCGAAGTCATGGGTGGGGCCGGCCATGACCCCATTGAGCAGCTCCCGGTGATCCGGGAGTAGATCCTGAGCCAGAAGCGTTGAAAGGGCATAAACGATCATGATGTGACGGTAGGTATAGAAATCGACCTTTTTAAAATAGTCCAATGATTCCAGAATATCTGGATGCAGGTGGGCCTGTTCCATGAGGTCCAGCACCTCGGTTGTGCGATCCCGGGCGGCGAAGATCACCTCGTATGGATAACAGTTCATGAACTCGTGCAGATCGAGCCTGACGTTCCCATGATTCAACAGTGGGTAAAGCGGTTCAGAGGTGACCTTGTTGTTTGCAATCACCTCACCCAGCGTCTCCTCTGTGAGTTCAGCACCGGTCGGAAGCAATTGTTGTCCATCCAGTGTAAGGACCGGGTAATCGAGCTTGAGGGGAGACATAATGGCCCCTCCTTTCCGCCTCAACGTTCGCCAGTTCACAGGCAGCTCCCTACTGATAGTGCGGATCAGCCGAGGCGATCATTGAGATCGGCCAGCCTCTGACGCAGGGTATCAACCATCGTCCGGTAGTAGCGTTCCTCATTGAGCTGATCAGTGGTCGCCAATCCCGTCCAGCCCGAGATCTCGCCGGCCAGACGGCGGATGCGTGAGGCCAGTTCCCGACCCATACGCTGCAGTTCGATCGCTTCATCCTTGAGTTCCCGGTTCCGTCGGTTGTCACGCAGAGCCTCGGTGAGGGGGACGGTATCGGTGATCTCCTGCATGAGGGAACCCGATTCACGAATCAGTTCATTGAGACTCAGCAGTTTTTCAGTCCAGGTTCGGCGCTCGGCCGAGGTGGCCCTGATCCGCGGGTCTTCAGCCACTTCGATGATCTGCTCTGAAACCGCACCTCCC
>JALGWK010000099.1 GCA_025774205.1 bacterium | reverse complement strand
GCGACTATCCGCAAGTTTGCCTGTAACCAACCACCCCCCTCCCCCCACCTACCTCCTGACAAATCAGAACTTCTTATTTTCAGGAGGTACACCGATGCACAGAATGAAAGTACTCTACGCGGTCCCGTTCCTGCTGGCTCTGGCCATGGCCTTTCCGGCAACTCCGGGCAACCTTGGTTTCGACATGCCCCACAGTTACGTCGGCTTCTCGGCCAAACACATGGTGATCGCCACCGTGAAGGGGCAGTTCGAGGACTTCACCGGCAACGTCTTCTACGACGAGGAGAACCTGGAGAATTCCTGGGTCAAGGCCTCGATCAACGTCACCAGCATCAACACCGGGAACGAGATGCGCGACAACCACCTGCGCAGCTCCGACTTCTTCGACATGGAAAACCACCCTACCATCACCTTCGAGAGCACCAGGGTCGAGGAGCGTGATGAGCACCTGGTGGCCATCGGCGACCTGACCATCCGCGGGGTGAAAAAGGAAGTGGAAATGGCGTTCGAACTGGTCGGTCCCATCGACGGTATGCAGGGTGAGCAGCGCTACGGCGCCAACGCCTGGCTGGAGATCGACCGGCACGACTACGGCGTCGCCTGGAGCAAGACCCTTGATGGCGGCGGCGCGATCGTCGGCAACAAGATAAAGATCGAGATCAACATGGAGCTGATGACCCCGATGACCGACTGAGGTGGGATTCAGTTGCCATAAGCGATCAGAACAACGGTAACGGGGAAGTCACCGGGAGGGTAATACAGGCGAGAGAGCAGGTTACAGGGATCGCTCGGGGATGATCCATTCCCGACCCTCAAGTCCCTTCGAGGTCGGAAACGACCACTGCTCACCGCCAACCCCCAGAACGACTTCCCCCGATCCGATCGAGAGCGTCATTTCCCCCGTCACACCATTCCCCCGCAGGACCGTTGCCATCGTGATCGCCTTCTCGATACCGTCACCTCGACCGAAGTTCCAGACCTCATCGGGCTGGGCGAGTCGTCCCGGCTCGTCGTAGGTCGACTCGGGGAGCAAGCTGTTCAGGTGGTCGAAGAGCGCCGCGGAATCCATCTCACCGGCGCCATCGAGTGAGACCGGGCTCCGGTCGATCGCAGCCGCCAGGAACGGCTCGACTTCGGTCCGGCTCAGATCACGCCAGGCATAGAAGGCCAGATCGGCATACCGGTTCTTCCCCCTGAGATTCTCGAGGCGGGCTATGATCGCCTCCCGGTCCATGAGCGTGTCGATCAGGAGCGGTTCACCGATCTCGCTGAACGTCCTGTTGCCCGCGTCAGGAAGCCGGGGATCGACATGGCAGAAGGCGATGAAGTCATCGAGGGCCGCTTCGGCGTCCATGCAGTCGGAGGCGAAACCGACCTTGAGCCGGGCCACGACGTCAGGATCGCAGACATCCACGGTGCCCTCACTGAAGTACTCCTCCAGGTCGTTGAGGACGATCCGCTTCTCGAAGGGGGTGTGGCGGAACTCCTCGTGGTCGATCTCTTTGATCAGTTTCTGTCGGGTATTGTCGGTCAGCCGGTAGGGACAGTCGTCCTCGTAGGCGAAGGCCCGTTCAGCGCTGATGTAGTGGTCCCGGCCTTGGATGTTCCAGCGTACCTGGAAGCACTCCTGGCGCCCACGGCTCTGCCGCAGCCAGTTGCCGAGGATATCCGGAGTGGGATTGATCGTCAGGAACTCGCGGAGCCGGCCGGAGAAGTACTCGTACGCTTCGGGATCGATCGTGGCTTCCTCGTAGAGGGTGTGGATCCAGCCGCTCTGGTGGGTGACGATCGTGACCCGCTCGTTCTCGAGCGCGCGTCGGGCCTGCGCCGAGAGGGCGGTCCCGTTGTACCACATGTTCTTCGTCACCAGTCGGCGGTTGTTGGTGAGGATCCCCTCTTTCAGGTCGATGAAGTTCTGCGAGTGGAGAGGGGTGGCCATCATGAAGATGTCTTCGAGCGGTATCCGGGCCACGATGAAGAGGGCCGCGGCGTAGAGCGCGGCCAGCGAGACACACTCCCCCGCCCCGGTCGGGTAGTTCTCCTTGTGCCGGAAGGCATCCATCGCCTCGACCGTCTCGGTCTTCCAGTAGGGGATGATGTTGCCGGTGTAGGCATCCAGCCCGAAGTGGGTCCTGATGTCGATATCGAAGTAGTACCGGTCCCCTTCATACCCGAAGAGGGCGTTGGACTGGCTCAGTTCCTCCTCGGAGATGTAGTCGCTGAAACGCGCGATCTCCCGTTCGGTGGAGGTCAGCCCCCAGGTGTCGAGGTCGAGGTTGAAGAAGTAGTGGTCCATGACGTACTGCTTCAGCCGGACGATCCGACGGTACGGCTTCATCTCGTCGAAGCCGTCGAACCAGGGATCCTCCCGCCACTTCCATATCCGCGGCGACATGATGTTGGCCAGCAGCAGGCTGTACATGAGTTCGGGGAAGAGGAAGACCTCCATGTCGGAGAGGGTGACCGCGCATGAGCGCCGGTCGAACTCCCGTCTGATAGTGATGTCGTTACCGCTGACTGCCATGCTGACCGTTCCCTTTCGTGAGATGCATCCCGTTGTGAGTGCCCGATAGCCACGGCACGGTTACACCGGGACACGTCTGTAGTATACTCACCCGCATGGTACGGGCCAGAAAGACCATCAAGACGAAGAAGGACTTTCAGGGGAGCGTGATGCGTTTCGGCGCGATGCTGGGCTTTTCCCTGGGATCCCTGCTGGCGGCCATGCAGGCGGATGCCCGTGACGCCTTCGGACCCGATACCGCCCTCTTTGTCTACCCCGTGGCGGTGATACTGGGGCCGCTCGCGGGGTATTTTATCGGCGGCTTCTTCGAAAAGGGTGTCTCGAACCTCTTTTCCAGCGCGTTCTTTGGCAGCGGCGGCGGCTCGACAGGTCCCCAGCACAGTCAGGGGGACACCCTCCTGCAGCAGGCGGAATATGAACAGGCAGCCGAATGGTTCGCCGGGAAGTACCGCTCCGATCCCGAGGACTGGCGGGCCCAGGCCCGCCTGGTAGAGATCCTCGGCAGCCATTTCGATGATGAGGAGCGACTGGTCGGTGAGAAGAACCGGCTGCTGAAAGCCGAGAAGGTACCGGAGGGTCTGTGGTGCCGGACAGCCTTCGAGGTGGCCGCCTATCGGGAGGCTACCGACCGGCCGAAAGAGGCGATCCTTATCTACCGGATGCTGCTGGAGCGATACCCCGAGGACCGGGATGCCGGCCTGGCCCGCGAACGCCTGCAGGCCCTCGGATTCGATAAAGCCCTGATGCCCTGAATGTATTTTTTACGGCTCTTCCCGCAATCTGTTAAGGCTCTTCCCGCAGTCCGTCTCCCTCGGCCCGGTCACCGCCATCCCCGGCATCACCGCCGGTCAGTTCCCTGCCCCAGCGAAGCGAACCGTGACCGTGCCGTTCCCTGATCCGATCGACCCCCTCCAGAGCCTTCTCCCAGCGTTGAGAGGGCTGGTCGAAGAGGCCCATCTGGCCTTCGGTCACCAGTCGTTCGAGACGCACGCCGATGAGCCGTACCGGTTCGGGGCGTTCATCCCACAGGCCTTCGAGGAGCCGCCTGGCGACCGGCATCAGGACGGTGTCGACGGCGGTGGGGGTGGCGAGTTTCTCGCTGCGTGAGGGGGTTCTGAAGTCAGCGTAACGGAGTTTTACCGCCACCCCACCGGTCAGCAGACCCTCCTCCCGCAGGGAGACAGCGGCCCGGTCAAGGAGGCGGGCCAGCACCCTCCTGAGGGTCCCGATATCATGAACATCAGTTGCGAAGGTCGTCTCCCGACTCACCGATTTCGGTCCCTCCCGCGACCTGAGAATCATCGAACCCTCACCACGGGCCCTGGCCGCCAGCTCGCGACCGTGCACCCCGAACTGCCGGACCAGTTCCGCCTCGTCCATCGCGCGCAGGTCGGCGATCACGACGATACCCATGTCAGCCAGCGCCTTCCCGGCCACCTCCCCCACCCCCGGGATGATTCCGACCGGGAGCGGATCGAGGAAGGCCTGCTCCCCACCGGCAGGGACCAGGCAGATCCCCTCCGGTTTGGCCTGCCCCGAGGCGATCTTGGCGATCAGCCGGTTGGCTCCACCGCCGACCGAACAGGGCAGATCGAGTTCCTCCCCGATCGTGCCCTGGAGCAGCCGGGCCGACTCCTCCACCGTACCCCAGAGCCGTTCCGTGCCGCGCATGTCGAGGTAGGCCTCATCCACCGAGACCTTCTGGACCACCGGTGAGAACCGTTCGAGGATCACCTCGAGTCTCTTCGAGTATTCACCGTAGTGGTGATGATCGGCCGAGACCCTGATGAGCTGGGGACAGAGCCGCAGGGCCCGTGACATCGACTGGGCCGAGTGGACGCCGAACCGGCGGGCCTCGTAGGAAGCGGCGGCCACCACGCCCCGGCTCTCCGGCGCCCCGCCGACGACTACCGGCAGACCTTTGAGTTCGGGCCGGAGCAGGCGCTCCACCGACACGAAGAAGGCATCCATGTCGACGTGGAAGATCATGATCGGGAGCTGGACTCAGTCCGGAGGTGGGGGTGACGGCGGTTCCAGGGGAGTGAGGAGCCGCCATTCCCAGGCCTCCCGCTGTTCGGGGAGCGCGGTCCAGAGGGCTTCGAGGGCCTCGAGCGGATCCTTGAAATCGTCGTCCACCGGCCAGGCCGCCCTGAGCCGATCGATAGTCGACATCCGCCAGGTCCGCCACAGTTCAAGGCTCAGGATGAAGAGCCGGGCCTCCAGCTCGAGGATCTCGCGCATGTCCCCCGTCGGGGGCATTACGCCGACCGTGGCCAGACCGATCGCCCGCGGATGGAGATAGGACGCCCAGAACTCGCTCCAGGCCACGAGAGCGTCGAGCACGCCGGGCGCCAGTTCGGCGCCGCGGGGAGACTCGAGGAACATGCATGCCATCACTCCCCCCAGTAGACGACGCTGCCACCAGAGATCTGTCCGGATACGGAGGCTTTCTGCCAGTCCTTCAGCGTGGAGGATCCAGAGCCAGGCCCGGGCATAGCTGGCCGCGCCCTCACCTGAGATGATCCCATGCGCGATCAGGGGACCGCGTGAGCTGAGGGGCGAGATGCGAGCCGCTTCGGCGGCGTTCTCACCGAACTGTGAAGTACGCTCCGCCGGGAGAAGGGTCAGGAGACCGTCCCCGTCCGTCATCACCCGCGTGGCGGGGAAGCCGTAGGGGCGATCGGCGCGAAGCGCCACCCATTCCTGGGAGCCGACGAAGATAATACCGCCCGCGTCCACGAATCCGCCGATCATGCTCCGCCAGAACCCGTTCGCTTCAAGGAGGGCTACCTGCAGTCTCATTGCCTCACTCCCGGCATTATCGAAGCGGTCGAGGTAGAGGATCGGAGCCGGCGGCTGGAGCCGCCTGAATCCGAGGTCACCCATAATGGCGGTGACATCGGTGGCGTCGAGACGGAGGGCGAGGTTCCGCAGGGACTCCTCCCTGGTCTCCTGCTGCTGATCATCAGCCAGGGCGATCGAACCCCCGAAAAGGATGAAAAAGAGGTAGAGGACACCGGTGGCCACGATCACGCCCAGAACCCCCTGGTGCTCCCGGTTCACCCACGCCCGCTTCAGGGTGAAGTGTTCACGGATTTCGGAGATCGACAACCGTCGGGGGAAGAAGCGCGGTACCCGGTCGGCCCACTCCCGGTAGAGATCTCCATAGCGCGTCTTCATCCGCTCATCCTCCCGTCTGACCGTCCGGCTGTAGACGAGGAGGAAGATCACCGTCATGGGGATGGCCAGCCATACACTCCGGGCCATGATGACGAAGCCGAGACCGATCAGGGTCGAACCGACGTAGAGGGGATGCCTGAGGTGGGCGTAGATGCCCCAGTTGGTGAGCTGCTTATCCTTGATGAGAGAACCGTTGGCCAGCACCCGGATAAGTTCACCGAGGAGCACGAAGGGCAGTCCGATGAGGATCGAGGCGGGTACGGGCCGGGCCAGGAGGAGCAGGAGGAGGCCGGCCGCCCAGCCCCAGGTTATCCGCCACCGGCCGGAGGTCTGCCGTCCGATCGGGCTGCCGCCTGAAGTCTCACTCACCGCCCGGTTCCTCCCGGCGTCGGTGTTCCAGCCAGGCCTCGATGATGTCGGCATGGTCAAAGACGATCTCGTTGGCCGGGGGGAGACCATCGAGCGGAAATACCACCGCCCTGCCCGGGATCGGAACAGACCATGAAGAGCTGGAGATCGTCGAGCTGGAGGTTGGTCTCTTCCAGCATCTCCCTCTGGACGGCATCTTCCACACTCTCGCCGTAGTCGATAAAGCCTCCGGGTATCGCCCAGCCGACGGGCTCGTTCTGTCGCCAGATGAGTACCAGTCCTTCCCGCCCATCGTCGGTATCGCGTGAGATAAGGCAGTCCACGGTCGGAAACGGGTTTTTGTAGAGCGGTGATTCGGTACCGCATTCGGGACAACGGAAGATACCTTTCATGGTCACTCCCAGGTCACTCCCGGTAGACGTTCTTACTCCTGAACCGCATGGTCCACATCCGTATCAGCCACATCCCGGCAAGGAATCCTCCCACGTGGGCCCAGAAGGCCACCCCCCCACCACCCCCGCCGACTGTCCCCATGCCGCCGAAGAACTGGAGGGCGAACCAGATCGCCAGGAACCAGTAGGCCGGGATCTCGATGACGGTGATGAAGAAGAAGATCACCAGGGTCAGTACCCGGGCCCTCGGATAGAGCAGGATGTACGCCCCCATGATCCCCGAGATGGCGCCGGAAGCCCCGACCATCGGGATGGTGGAACCGGAATCGAGTCCGATGTGGACGGCGGTTCCCGCCAGCCCGCAGAGCAGGTAGAAGATGAGGAAACGTACGTGGCCGAGCGAATCCTCGACGTTGTCGCCGAAGATGTAGAGGAAGAGCATGTTCCCGGCGAGGTGCAGGATCCCGCCGTGGACGAACATGCTGGTGAAGACGGTGCCGATCGGTCCCGGGAAGCCGTTGGAGAACCACTCACCGGGCCGAATGAGCACCCGCGTCACATCGTGGGGAATGGCGCCGACGGTGTAGACGAATCGGGCGTACTGCTCTGAGTGCTGCAGGCTCCCGATCACGTACCTAGCCAAAAATGCCTTTGTTGAGTCGTCGGGGCCGACCTACACTGCGCGCCATGAGTAATCCCCGGTCACAGCATGGGCACCTTGAGACGGCCCCGGCCACACCTTCCTCCGGCGTCCTCACTCCTGTCGGGTTGACCACTCTCCTCATCGCATCACTCCTGATTCCGGCGCGCGCGCCGGCCCGGGAGCTGCCTGCGGAAACGATCGCAAGGCAGGGCGAGAATCCGATGTACGCGGAAGGGCGACTGCTCGTGAAGGTGCGGACCTCAGAGGCGTTCGGCAGGGAACTGCCCCGTCCCGACCGGGAGCGGGAGTGGTCCCGCCTGCTCGGTGTCCGCGCGGCTGTCGCCCTCTTTCCGACTTCTCATCCCTTCGGTGAGCGATTGAGCCGGACCACCGGCAACTTCGGCATTCCGCTGCCGATCCCCGACCGGGAGGGCGCGGCCCGTCAGCGGGAGGAGTTCGGTCTTGACCGCTGGCTCAGCCTTCAGCTTGAAGAGGGCGAGCCGGTGGCAGTAGCCCTTGCCCGTCTCCGGCGCGATCCCCGGGTGGAAACGGTCGAACCCGATCATATCGGTCATGCCGCCTCGTACATCCCCGGCGATCCCCGCTTCGGCGACCAGTGGTACCTCGACCAGGTGAGCGACGCCGACATCGACATGCCGGAGGCGTGGGAAACAGCGCGAGACGCCCGCGCGGTCCCGGTGGCCGTCCTCGACAGCGGCGTCCAGACGGACCACCCCGATCTGCAGGGAGCACTCCTGCCGGGCTGGGATTTCGTGAACGACGATGACGATCCGACCGACGACAACGGGCACGGCACCCACGTGACCGGTCTGATCGCGGCCAGGAGCGACAACGCCACGGGCATCGCCGGCGCCGCCTTCCTGGCCCGGGTGATGCCGCTGAAGGTGCTCGACGAGAATCTTACCGGTTACTACTCCGACTGGGCCGCCGGTTTCTACCACTGTGCCCTCTACGGCGTCCGCATCGCCAATCTCTCGGCCGGGGGATCTTCGCCCTCGACCTTCCTTTACGACGCCATCCGGTTCGCGCGCGCCCGCGGAGTGGTGATCTTCGCCGCCATGATGAACTACGGAGACGACCTCCCCCGCTACCCGGCCTTCTACGATGAGACGATCGCGGTGGGAGCCACCGACCGGAACGACAGCCGGGCCGATCCTTTCGGCTCCAATCCGGCCGACGCGTCGTCGTACGGCGCCCACATCGACCTGGTCGCTCCGGGTGACGGCCTGATCTCGACCTACAACCGGAGTAACTACGCCCTCGGCTGGGGCACCTCGCAGGCCACACCGCTGGTGAGCGCGGTCGGAGCCCTGATACTCGCCCTCGCGCCCGACCTCGCCGTCAACCAGGTCCGATCCATCCTGCGCGCTTCCGCCGATGACGGTGTCGGACGGCCGACCGAGGATACCGCCGGCTTCGACATCTACCACGGCTGGGGACGGCTCAACGCCGAGGCGGCGCTGGCCATAGTGGTGAACAGCCGCACGGATGCGTGGGGTTCGCTCACCAGGATCTACCCCCCCCGCCCCAATCCGAGCCC
>JALGWK010000474.1 GCA_025774205.1 bacterium | reverse complement strand
CTCGTCGAGGAGGTTGCCGAAGACGATGGCGTTTGTCGGGCATGACTGGGCGCAGGCAGTAGTGAAATCGCCGTCCCGCACCAGCCGGTCCTCATCCTTGGCCAGATCCTTCGCTTCCCGGATCCGCTGGACGCAGAAGGTGCATTTCTCCATGACCCCCTTCGGCCTGATGGAGACGTCGGGATTCACCAGGAGGTCGAGCGGTTCGGCGCGTTCGTGTTCGAACCAGTTGAAGCGCCGGGCCTTGTAGGGGCAGTTATTGGCGCAGTACCGGGTCCCCACACACCGGTTGTAGACCTGCGCGTTGAGGCCCTCGGGATTGTGATAGGTGGCGTAGACGGGGCAGACCGTCTCGCAGGGCGCGCTGGTGCAATGCTGGCACATCATGGGGAAGAACTCGAGCGGTCGGTCACCGTCGAGATAGGGCTGGATGCGCAGCCACGACATCTCCCGACCCATCCGGTGTTCGTCCGGTCCCGTGATGGGGATGTTGTTCTCGATATAGCAGGCAGCGACGCACGCCGAACAACCGGTGCACCGGTCGAGGTCGATCGCCATCGCCCAGCGGTAGGTCGTGTGTTCCGGAACGGGGTAGAGCCGCCGCGGCTCGACTCCGGGCTCAGGCGCCTCGTGACCGGGGGGGTGATGCACGTCTCCCGGCAGGATCTCCCGGTTGGCGGCGTCCATCGATCCGGCCAGCACAGCCAGGAGGGGGCGCCCCCGCACCCGGTTCAATCCTATCCCGCCCAGGCTGCGGATCAGTTCACCGGTCGCGGGATCGACAGGAAGAGAGAGACCGTGCAGTCGGTCGAGACCGGTCACCAGTACTTCCCCGGTGAGGCCCGGCTGCAGCCGGGCAGCCCACGTCGCTGAACCGCCGGCGGTGGTGACCTCCACCGCCTGACCCTCCTCGATCCTGAGGGATCGGGCGCTGGCTTCGGTCATACTGACGTGATCACCATAGCTCACCGCCGAGAGCGGATCGGGGATCTCGTGGAGCAGGGTGATCACCCGGCTCCGTCCATCGAAAGTGCGCAGTGAGGGATCGACGAGCAGCACCGGGTCCCGGAGTTCGGTGCCCATCTCCGTGGTGCGCAGGAGCCGCTGGGCCTCGTTCACCCTCAACCGGGGCTGTGAACCGCGTCGCCCCTGTTCCATGAACGATTGGGTCAGGTCGCTGAAGCCGGTGCCCGACCAGTTGTCCTTCACGAACTCCTCCCAGGTGACCCCCCGGCCCATCAGCCGGAGGAGGATGTCGCCCTCAGGGAGGGTGTCGAAGAGAGGTGAGAAAGCGGGCCTGATCCGGCTCCTCAGCCCGCTTCTCGGTTCGCTGTCTCCCCACGACTCCATCGGGTGAGAGAGGGGCAGGATCAGGTCACACGCTTCCATCGGGGGATGGATGAAATCGGTAAAGCCGACCGAGAGCCCGGCCTCGCCGATCATGCGGGTGATGGCCGGATTGTGCTCGAGGGTGTGAATCCTCGACAGGAAGAAGACACCGATCGGAGCGGATCGACGGCGGCCGGCGATCTCCTCCAGTTCACCGGGAGTGCCCACCCGGCTCCAGTTCTCATGACCGTTCAGATCGACCGGTCCCCCGATCATGCGGAACGATTCCTGGAGGAGCGCGGTCAGGAGCGCGACCATGAGGCCGCCCTCGTGCGCCGTGGCCGGGCTACGGCGATCTGAGCGATCGCCTCTTCACTCAGTCCGGTGCGCCTGGCGGCCTCGTCGACCTCCACCAGGGGGACCAGGTTGCGGATCTCCTGCGGCAGGGGGTTGGGGGGGGCGCAGGCCCGTAAGAGGTGCGCCAGCAGCCAGGCTTCGGAACCCGCCCGGATCTGCATCCGGCGGGGGGCATTGGCGCCGGTCAGGGTGAGACCCGGTTCGAGGTGGAACCATTCGAGAGAGTGCTCGAGAGCGTCGGTGACCTCTCGCGCGTATCGCACCGGGGAGACGAAGGTCTCCAGGATGTCGGCTCCCAGGGTCAGGAGAAGATCGGCCCGGGAGATGTCCACCAGGGGGATATCCCGGGTACCGTAGAGGGCATCGTGGACGGCCCGGATCGCCCCATGGCTGAGCAGTTCGAATTCGGGCAGCCGTTCCACGTCGAAAGCGCTGCTGAATTCGTCGATACGCCGGGCGAGGGTGCCCGTGGTTCGTCCCGAGAGATAGAAGTGGTCTCCCGTGTCTCCGCCGGTTCCCTCGAGAGCGCTCCTGATCATGGTAACGGCGTCGTCCCACGAGATGGCCC
>JALGWK010000001.1 GCA_025774205.1 bacterium | reverse complement strand
GCCGAGTTCTACGAGAGCGAGCGGACCTTCTTCCGTCATGGTGACGTCGGCGTCTACATGGTCCTGGTGAAGCCGGCGGGGAGCGAGATCCTGCTGGGAGCAGGGGTCCTGGTCTCGGCGAAGGTGGTCGAAGCCCGGTTCGACCTCGAGGAGGGTCTCGACAACTTCAGGAATATCACCACCCTTGGCGGTCGGGCGTTGCAGCAGTGGATCTGGGTGATGGCCAGCCTCCTCATGGTGATCCTCACTCTCGGGTCCACCAGGCTGGAGGTCAACGCCCCCGACGAGATGCGGGTCCTGGTCGAATCCTTCAATACGATGACCGATGAGATCAGGGAGTCCCGGGAGAAGATCATCCAGGTCGAGAAACAGGCCGCCTGGCGGGATGTAGCCCGTCGGATCGCGCACGAGATCAAGAACCCGCTGACCCCGATCCAGCTCGGACTGCACCGGGTACGCTCCCGGCTCGAGTCGGATGGTACCTGGGCAGAGGACGAAGCCATCCGGGAATCGTTCGGGACGATGAACGAAGAGGTCGAGGCGCTCCGCCGGATGGCCGCGACCTTCAGCGACTTCGCGCAGCTTCCGCAGCCCGAATTCCGCCGGGGAGACCTCGAAACAGTTCTCAGGAGTGTGCTGGCGCTCTTCCAGGAAGGCTCGCACCAGACCCGTCTGAGCATGGATATCCGGGGTCAGATCCCGCCGGTACTGATGGACGCCGACCTGGTGAAACGGGCCCTGATAAACCTGGTCAAGAACGCGGTGGAATCGGTCGAGGAGGCTGGCGGCGGGAGGGTGGAGATACTGCTCGAACGCCGAGGCAGAGAAATTCTCCTGCAGATCGGTGACAGCGGGATCGGATTCGAGCCGGAAGATGCCGTGCGGCTGTTCAATCCCGAGTTCACAACCAAGACCCGCGGGACGGGGCTCGGTCTCTCGATCGTCTCGCGGATCGTCGCTGATCACGCCTGGCGGATCGAAGCCGCCAGCGATGGACCTGGTCTCGGTGTGACCATGAGCATTTCGATCCCCCAGGAAGACACGGAAGAACCATGACGGGACGTATATTGATCATCGATGACGAACCGGGGATCAGACGGAGCCTGCAGGGCCTGCTTGAGGATGAAGGCTGTCAGGTTTCGACCGCGGGGTCAGGTGAAGATGGGATCAGCATGGTCGAAGAGGTCGATCCCGACCTGATCATGCTCGACATGATCCTCGGCGGTATCGACGGCATGGAAGTCCTGTCGCGTTTCGTCGAGATGAACGTCGATTGCCCGGTGATCATGATGTCGGGACAGGCAACCCTTGAGAACGCGGTCCGGGCCACCCGCCTGGGAGCGTTCAATTTCCTGGAGAAGCCGCTCGCCCCCGAGAAGGTCCTCACCGAGGTTGCGAATGCCGTCGAATTGTCGCTGCTGCGCCGGGAGAATGAGAACCTGAAGGCCGAGATGGACAACCGCCAGGTCATGGTCGGTGAGTCGGAGGTCATGCAGCAGCTTCGGGAGCGGATCCGGAAGGTGGCGCCGACCAGTGCCACGGTGCTGATCCTGGGCGAGAGCGGCACCGGCAAGGAACTGGTGGCCCAGGCAGTTCACGCCTGGAGCGAAAGACCGGAGCAACCGTTCGTGAACGTCAACTGCGCCGCCATCCCCCGGGAACTGATCGAATCGGAACTCTTCGGTCATGAGAAGGGGGCCTTCACGGGCGCTACGGCCATGCATCGCGGAAGGTTCGATCAGGCGGACGGAGGAAGCATCTTCCTGGATGAGGTGGCCGATACGAGTCTCGAGACCCAGGCCCGATTGCTCCGGGTCCTCCAGGAGGGTGAGGTCCAGCGTGTGGGCAGCGAGAGCGTCCACCACGTGGATGTCAGGATTATCGCCGCGACCAACAAGGACCTGACCGAGCTGATGAGCCGGGAACTCTTCCGGGAAGATCTTTTCTATCGTCTGAACGTCCTGCCGCTGAACGTTCCACCGCTGAGGGAACGGCTGGCTGATGTCACCGATCTCGCGGAGGAATTTATCGGCCGGTTCGCCCGCATCAACAACCGCCTGCCCATCGAACTCGATCCGGCGGCGCTCCAGGTACTACGGTCCGCCGAGTGGCCCGGAAATGTGAGAGAACTGAGGAATACCGTCGAACGCCTGATGATCCTCCATGAGGGGGAGATGGTAGGCGCCCCGGAGGTGGAGGCGGTCGTGACCGGACAGCCGGAACACATGGTCGACGTCATCGAGCCCGGCGATGGCCGGAGTCTGCGGGAGATCGTAGAAGCGTATGAAGCGATGCTGCTGGCCCGGGAACTTCGGAACGTCGGCGGCGTGGTGTCCCGGGTGGCCGAGCGGCTCAATACCGACCGGGCCAATCTGTATCGAAAGCTGAAACGGTACGGATTGAAATGACAGACGAGGATATCGCCGGGCACTCTCCGGCTCCATCCGGGTGGCGGGAGTCGATCGCCCGGACCCGGATCTTCCAGGATGTGATCGAACGTTTCACTTCGCCTGAGCGTTTCGAACTGATAGGACTCCCCGGCTCCCTCGGACCGGTTCTCATCTCCACTGCGGAACACGATACCTCGACCGGCCTGCTCGCCATCTACCCCGAACCGGAAGAGGCGGTCGCGGCCTCTCTCGATTTCTCTTCGACAGTGGGTCCCGACCGGATCGATCTGCTGGCGCCGTGGCCCTTCTCTCCCTACGAAGAGCTCTCGCCTTCCGCAACCCTTGCCTTCGAAAGGCTGGAAGCACTCCGTCACCTGAGCCGTCTCGACCGGACAGGGGGGATCGTGGTCACCTCAGCCCCGGCACTCATGCTCTGGTCGGCCGGCGCCCATCAGCTCCATGAGATGGATATCAGACTCAGGGAGGGCGAGGACCACTCATTCGATGGTCTCGTATCCCGTCTTCGGATGATGGGGTATGAGCGGGTAGCCATGGTGGAGGGGCCGGGTGAGTTCACTGTCCGCGGTGGTCTGGTGGATATCTCGCCTCCCGGCCGGGGCCGGGGTTTGCGGGTCGAGTTCTGGGGAGAGACGATCGACTCCCTCCGGGAGTTCGACTACCGCGATCAGAGGGCCACGGGAGGGCTGAGTCAGGCCAGGGTGCCCGGTATCAGGGAGGTGCCCTTCAATGAGGATCTTCCGGAGCAGGCCCGATCAGCGGTCCGATCGCTTCCCGATCCCGGGGTGGTGGACCTGACCCCGATCGGGAACCTGATAGAGGGAGCTGGTACAATCGATGGGCTGGAATGGTTCATGCCGCTGCTGCCCGTGAACCCCTCCACGGTAGCGGGACTCCTTCCCGACGGAGTACCGGTAGCAATACATGAACCTGAGCGGGTGATCGGAATCATGCAGCGGATCCGGAGCCGGGCAGAAGAAGACTACGCCCGTCTCGAGGAGCGGGGAGGGTGGCTGCCGCCGCAGGAGATCCTAGCACCGGAAAACATCCTGGATACCCTCCGGTCATCACATCCCGGGGTGGATATCGACCTTGCGGCGACACCGGGAAGCGAATCCTTCCGCGCCGGTGCCCGACCGGTGCCCACCTTCACCGGCGACTTCGATCTGCTCCGGGACGAGATACGGAAGCTTGAACAGGACGGGATCGAGGTCACCATTCTGGTCGAGACCGAAGACCAGCTGGCCCGCCTCGAGGATCTGCTCAGGCACGACGGGACAGATCGGAGGCAAACACCGCTGCCGGTCAACCTCGAGATCGGTCAGCTTGAAAAAGGATTTATCTGGCCCGAGGCACGGATTGCGGTCTGGCCTGATCATGAGATCTTCTCCCGGCCGAGACGGATACGGTCAGCGAGGATCACGGGAGGGAGGGCGATACGATCCTTCCGGAGTCTCCAGCATCATGATCTGGTAGTCCATGTTGAACACGGCCTGGGCCGGTACGAGGGACTGCGAACGATGGATGTAGACGGCCGAACAAGCGAACTGCTGGAACTCGGTTACGCGGGCGGGGACAGGCTGCTGGTGCCCATCGACCAGATGGCGCGAGTCCAGAGGTACGTCGGCGCGGATGATGATGAGGCTCCGAAACTGAACACGATCGGGAGCGGCGCCTGGGAGAGGACGGTGGAACGGACCAGGACCGATCTGCTGGCCATGGCAAAGGAACTTGTAGAACTGTACGCGGCCCGTGACACCACCCCCGGACGTACCTATCCGCACGATGACATCTTCATGGAGGAACTGGAAGCCTCCTTCCCCTTTACCGAGACGGTCGATCAGGCGCGGGCCATGCAGGAGGTCAAAGAGGACCTGGAGAGCGGTCGACCGATGGACCGCCTCATCTGCGGTGATGTGGGTTACGGCAAAACCGAGGTTGCCATCAGGGCCGCCCTCAAGGTGATCGAGGGAGGGGACCAGGTTGCCGTCCTGGTGCCCACCACGGTTCTGGCCCAGCAGCATCTCGAAACATTCCGGCGACGACTGGGAGCCTTTCCGATCAGGATGGAGATGATGAGCCGCTTCAGGACCCGGCTCCAGCAGCAGCGGATTATCGAGGGCCTCGAACGTGGTGAGGTCGATCTGGTTATCGGCACCCACCGACTGCTGAGTGGCGATGTCAGGTTCGCGAAACTCGGCCTGATCGTGCTGGACGAGGAACACCGTTTCGGCGTGAAAGCCAAGGAGAGGCTCCGCTCCCTTCGGGCCGATCTGAACATCCTCAGCCTGACGGCTACTCCCATCCCCCGGACCTTGCACATGTCGCTCAGCGGTATCAGGGACATCTCGATCATCACCACCCCCCCGGAAGACCGACTGCCGATCCACAGTGAAGTAGTGAAATTTGATGAGAAGCTCGTGCAGGAAGCGATCGAGCGGGAACTCGGTCGCGGCGGCCAGGTCTTCTTCGTGCACAATCGGGTGAAGTCGATCGAGTCAGCGCTGAGCCTCATCGAGCGACTGGTGCCGGGAGCCCGCGCGGGTGTGGCCCACGGTCAGATGAACGAACGACGATTGGAACAGGTCATGCTCGAGTTCTCGGCCGGAGCCCTCGACATCCTGGTCTCGACGATGATCATCGAATCGGGGCTCGATCTGCCCAACGTCAACACCCTGCTGATCAACCGAGCCGATCGGTTCGGTCTGGCCCAGCTCTATCAGCTGCGGGGACGGGTTGGACGCTCGAGCGAGAGGGCATATGCGTATTTCCTGGTACCTCCGGGGCGGAGTCTTACCCGGGACGCGCGACGACGTCTTCAGGCAGTTCAGGATTACTCCGAGCTGGGCGCGGGATTCCAGCTGGCACTCAGGGATATGGAGATCAGGGGGGCGGGAAACCTGCTCGGTCCCCAGCAGCATGGACATATCACCGCGGTGGGATTCGATCTCTTCACCGAGATGCTGGAGGAGGCGATCGCCGAACTCAGCGGCTCGGGCGAACAGTTCCGGCAGCCCCCCCGACTCGAGCTGCAGATAGAAGCGTACCTGCCGGAAGCGTATGTGCCCCTCCCCGGACTGCGCCTCGGTTTCTACCGCCGGGCCAGTGAAGCCCGGTCCCTGGAGGATATTGCGCGGCTGAGGTCCGAGATCAGGGATCGCTTCGGACCCCTTCCCGAGGAGGTAGAAAGCCTGCTCGATGTGTCGATGATCAGGATAGCAGGGACGGAACTGGAAGTCGATCTGCTGGTAGTAAAGGGAGATCGTCTGACCGGTCGCTTCAGACCGGACTGGGAACCTGACCGGGAGCGTTGGGAACGGGTGCTCGAGCGGCTGGGACAGGACACCCGTTTCTCGGGTAAAACCCCGTTGCGCTTCGAGCGGCAGCTCACGGGCGATTCACCCGCGGAGCGGGTCAGGGAATTGAGAAACATCTTGCTGACCGAAGATGAAGCTGAATACGTTACACGATTCACCACCACGGAGACATTGAACAAGAACAGCTGGCATGCAGAACGGAACTGATATGCAGAGGTCGGGACGTTGCCCAGCGGCGGTGATCGCCGGGACCATGATCGTGATTGGAATAACAGGGTGTGGAGGCAACCGGGATGACAGCGGGGGAGTGATCGCCCGGGTCGACGGCGTCGAGATCACCATGGAGAGGTTCCAGGAATACTATTCGCCGCCACTATCTCCGTTCCGGACCGCCGAGGAGGAATACGAGACCATGGAAGCGCGCCTGGATGATATGATCAGGTACTCTCTCATTCAGGAACAGGCCCGTAATGACGGTTTTCTGCAGGATCCAATGTACCTGCGTCGACTCAAAAGGCTCGAGACCACCCTCCTCAACCAGCTGGTCAAGCTGTACGAAATCGACGGCATAATCGACATCGATAATGCCAGTGTTGAAACCTACCTGGCCCTGGCCGACACCATGCGACATTTCCAGCATATCATTACCCTCAGCCCGGCTGCCGCGAACCAGGTGGCAACCATGCTGACCGAAGGCAGGGAATGGGATTCCGTGGCGCTGCAGTATTCCGTAGACACTGATGTCTCGGTCCACAAGGGTGACCTCGATTGGCTGGTATGGGATGAGGGCCCATTCGGGGTGTATGGAGACCTGCAGGAGATCGCCTACTCGATCCCGGTCGGAACCTGGCAGGGGCCGATCAAGGTGGAAAATGAATATCATTTCATCAAGGTGCTGGACGAGCAGCCGCGTCCGAAGGGTACTCCGGCGGAGGAGTGGCAGGCAGCTTTCGCGCATCTATCGGGCAAGCAGGCGGCCGAGCTGGAACAGGAGATGGTCAACCGGTTCTGGGAAGAGGGTGGGTACCACCTGGACGAGGATCAGTTCCGGTGGCTGCTCGACCAGATCACGGTTTCCTTCAACACCAACCGGAATGTGAATCCGATTCCAAACCTCACCCCTGAGGATTTGGATCGGGTGGTGGTCAGATCGGAAGACGATCCCTGGACGGCAGAGATGCTGCTGCTTGAACTGGAGATGTTGACCTCGTCTGCCCGTGACAACGCCGAGACCTACGAGGACTGGCGGGACCGGGTCCTGGGCTGGGTGATCAGTGACCGGGTCGCAAAATACGCCCGCCATAATAAATACGATGAACATCCTGCCTTCCACCAACGGAGGAAGGGATTCATCGAAACCGCCCTCTATGCCGAACAGGTTCTTAAACTCCGGCTCGGTGTCCGCCGGCTGACGCATGCGGAGCTGGTCGCCTATTACAATGATCACCAGGAGCAATTCAATCTCCCCGAACGGCGTCGCCTGATCGAGGTTCTGGTTGCGACCCGTGAGGAAGCCGAGGAGGTCCTGGCCCAGGTCGTGGCCGGCCGCAACATTGAGGTGATCGCCAACGAACGAACGATCCGCCCTGATTTCAGACAGAATCTCGGTCGTTTCGCTCCCATCACGAGAGAGGAATTCGGGGCTCTCGGTGAGGCGGTCTTCGAGACCGGACTGGAGGAGATCGGACCGATTGTGGAAACACCCCTGGGATTCAGCGTGTTCAAGGTAACGAACATACAGCCCACCCAACGGCTTGTGTTGGAGGACATCGAGGAGAACCTCGCCGAGAGTATGTACCAGGAGGAACGGACAGCAATTGTGGATCGGTTTGTGGAGCAGGAGTGGCGGCGGGCCCGGATATGGAAGGATTTCGATCGTCTGAGGGAGTATGCCGCGCAGGTCAGCGCAGCCTCGACTCAGGGGGACTCGACGGCCGTGGTTCCGGCCGCTGATCCGGGGTTGCGTCCATGAGCAGACACCCGCATGCGATCTACCGCTTCCTGGCCCTCGTGGCGGTATCGATCGGGGCCGTCCTTGCCGCCGGATGCGATCGTTCCGACCCGGCGCCCGTCATCGCGCAGGTCGGTAATGCCACCCTCACAGTCGAAGACCTCAGGGATACCATCCCGGCCGAGACCATGCGCAACTCCACCCGGGATGATCTGCTCGAATACATCAACCAGTGGGTCAGGGAGGAACTGCTCTTCCAGGCCGCAGTCTCGATGGGTTACGGGCGGGATGATCGTGTGGCACAACGGATCGAGGAAGCGCGGCGCGGGATACTGGTGGATATCTTCCTTGAAGACGAACTCGACCTGCGTCCCTTCATAGCCGAGAACCAGATCGCTGATTTCTATCAGAACAACCTGGATACGTTCAAGCGAACCGAAAATGAGGTATCCGTCGAGATCCTCTGGTTCGATGAGTCGGCGGATGGTGAAGCGGCGCGACGCGCGGCCGTAGAAGGCCGTTCCTTTGCCGAGATCGCCGCGGACACATCTTTCGGGAGTGTGACAGCCGACCTGGTTCAGGGCTATCTCACCCGGGGGGAACTCGGTGATGACCTGGGGGACGCGGTGTTCGCGCTGACCAGGAGCAACCTCAGTGACCTTATCCGAACCGGTAACGATTACGCTCTCGTGAATATCCTGGATCGGAAGGATGCCGAGACCGTGCGCACCCTGGAAGAGGTCAGGAACGAGATCATCATGCGCCAGACCTCCGATCTGTGGGAGATGAAACTCGAGGAACTGCTCCGGCGTCTCCTTGAGCAATCGAGTGTCTCGATCAATGCCGAAGCCGGACTCGTTCTGCTCGGCGGGGGAGCTGATCAATGAGATCACCAACCTGTTCCGGTCTCCTCTTCACGCTCATCCTGCTGGTGACCGCCGGTGTGCCTGTCGGTCCTACCGGGGCCCAGGAGGTGCAGGAGGTGCAGGAGATCGATGGCATCGCCGCCATCGTGGGCGAAGAGATCATTCTGAAGAGCGAGGTCTACCTGCAGTTCCAGCTGGAGCTGGGGGGCCAGGGGCTGGACGAGAGTTCACTCAGTGAAGAGCAACGAGATCAGTTGTACGCCACCATCCTCGATCGGCTGATCGATCGGTCGGTGATCGTCGAACAGGCCCGCATCGATTCGGTTATCGTTTCCCGCAGTGAAGTGGAAACAGCGATCGACGAATGGATCAATACGATCAAGACCAACCTGGGCAGCGAGGCCAATTTCCGGCAGCAGCTCCTGGCCGAAGGGATCACTGAACAGGAACTCAGAAGGCGTCGACAATCGATCGCGGAGATGGAACTCCTGCAGAACATCATGTTCACACAGAAGCTGGACTGGCGGCCCGGCCAGGTCTCTCGGAGACGGGGCGAGGAATTCCTCCTGGAGACCGCTGATGAACTCATGATCATCAGGCACATCTTCCTGAAGAAGCCGGAGGATCTGGACACCGAGGCCATCGCGAAGAGGATGATCGAGGATCTGCGTCGCCTGATAGTTGAGGATGGAGAGGATTTTGCCGCCATCGCCCGCGAACATTCGGCCGATCCCGGCAGTCGTCCACTCGGGGGAGATCTGGGAAGTGCGCCGCGGGGCAACTTCGTGCCGAGCATCGATGACGCGGTCTGGAGCCTTCCGATCGGGGAGGTCTCCGCACCGATCCAGACCCAGTTCGGCTGGCACCTGGTAGAGGTGATCTCGCGCGACAGCACCAACGCGCATGCCCGTCACATCCTCCTGGCGGGAGTCGGGATCAGGGAAGCACTCGCCGACACGATCGGGATGATCGAGAGCGCGCTCGAGGCGGGTGAAGAGTTCGAAGCGGTTGCGGTCCACTTCAGCGACGCCGAGTCGGCGCAGAACCGGCAGGCGTATTACGCTCTCCTGCCGAAGGGGTTCAGCCCGAACACGGGGATACCCGCCGAGTGGTACCAGGCCCTGGAAGCGATCGAGCCGGGTGCCTGGACCGAGCCGCTCGAAGTCGACGACGGGATCAATATCCTCCAGCTGCTGGCAGTCGATGTGGAGAGCGTGACATTGGTTCTCCAGTACGATTTCTCAACGGTTCAGTTCTATATTCACAGCATCGAGCGACAGGAGGCGGCCGGTAATTGGCTGAGCGACCTGCGTTCCCGAACCTATATCGAGATCAAACCAGGTCCATGAGATGGACCGGTCTCCGCGACTTCTCTTCACCCCCGGTGATCCCGCCGGCATCGGTCCGGAAGTCGTCCTCAAGGCTGTTGCCAGCCTGGCAGGGGAGAGACCGGGAACGATCACCCTCATCGGTCCTCAACAACTCTGGGAGATGGCTGCGGATCGGCTCGATCTCCCCTCTCCGGCAGATCTTGCGGTGGAAATCGTCTCACCCGATCAGGTGACGCTGGAGGAGCCTCTCGGGGAGATCCTTTTCGCGGGCAGATCGACGACCGATGGAGCGAGGCTTGCGCTCGCCTGCCTGGAGACCGCCGCGGTATTGCTCGAATCGGATCCGCGGTCCATGGCGGTCGTGACCGGTCCGGTCAATAAGCGCGGTCTGTATGAAGTCGGTCTGGAGGTCCCCGGGCACACCGAATGGTTCGCGGATCGTTTCAAGGTGGAAACCCCGGTGATGATGCTGGTGGGCGGTTTTCTGCGGGTAGCCCTGTTGAGTACCCACCTGCCCCTCAGCCGTGTCGCGGGAAGCCTGACCCGGGTGGGGATAACCGATCGTCTCGGTGTCCTGGCCGCGGGACTCAGCGGACACTTCGGGATCGTTGATCCCTCGATCGCCCTGCTGGCTCTCAACCCTCACGGAGGGATCGACGGAGAGAGAGGGGCGGAAGAACGTGATCTTCTCGAACCTGCCCTGCTGACTGCTCGCGAGGCGGGGATCAATGTTTCGGGACCGTTCAGTGCCGACGCCTTCTTCGGTCACCGGCGATGGAAGGATTTTGACGCGGTCATGGCCTCTTACCACGACCAGGGGTTGATCCCGGTCAAGATGGAAGCGGCAGGCGCGGGAGTGAATGTGACCCTCGGTCTGCCGGTGGTCAGGACCTCACCCGATCATGGTACCGCCTACGATATCGCCGGTACCGGTACGGCCTCCCCGGCCGCCATGCTTGCGGCCGCGCGAATGGCTGAACACCTCCTGGAGGCCGAAGCGGCCCGTTGAGCGGCGTTCGTGTCGGGCACCGGGTTTCATTTGAATACACCGACCCCAGCATGGTGCGATCCACCGGAATGGAACGCGACGCGCGATAATGTCCCTGCTGCAGATCTATAACGTCTCGAAGAGATACGAGGCCCTGGCGGTCCTGGACGATATCTCCCTGGAGATCGACAGGGGAGAGTTCGTATGTCTGACCGGTCGGACCGGATCGGGCAAATCCACATTGATGCGTTTGATCTACATGGAGGAGCGTCCCGACCGGGGGCAGGTGATCGTTGAGGGGTATTCATCCGAGCGGATCAGACGACGGGAGATCCCCGCCCTCCGCCGGAAGATCGGGGTTCTCTTCCAGGATTTCAAACTGCTTCGGGAGCGGACCGCTTACGAGAACGTTTCATTCGCGCTCCATGTCACCGGCACCCCTCGGCGTGAAGTGCGGAAACGCGTCACACGGGCCCTGACCAGAGTGGGGCTCGGGCACAAGCGGGACGCCTTCCCGCGCGAACTCTCCGGTGGTGAGCAGCAGCGGGTGGCGCTCGCGCGGGCGCTGGTGAACGAACCGATCCTGCTGCTGGCCGATGAACCGACAGGAAATCTCGACATCGAGGTCGGGCAGGGCATCACAGAGCTCTTCCAGCAGGTGAATTACCAGGGTACTGCCGTCCTCATGGCGACCCATAATCTCGGATTGATCGAAAACATGAGGATACGACGGGTCCATCTTGCTGATGGTCGGTTGACTGGTGATATCGAAAGCGGGTCGGAGTGAAACTCGGATACGCCATCGTGGAGGCATTCCGTTCGATGCGGCGGGTTCCCCTGATGACGACCGTGGCCGTGGGAACCATCGCCCTTTCGCTGATGGTGTTCGGTCTCTTCCTGGTGGTCACCTACAACGTCAGGGAGGCACTTCAGGAAGTGAAGGCCCGGGTCGATGTCGAGGCCTATCTCGACGACGGGGTGGAAGGGGAAGCCCTCCTCTTCCTCCGGGCCGAGATCGCCGTGATCCCCGGGGTCGAGTCAGTACGGTTCATCTCGAAGGATCAGGCTCGTGAACGATTCGCCGCGCAATACGGTGACACCCTGCTGGCGCTCCTTTCGGAGAATCCTCTGCCGGCCTCGCTGCTCATCACTCTGGTTGAGGACCAGCGGACCGGAAGCGGCGCGGAGGCGGTGGCACAACGGGTCATACCCATGGACGGGATCGATGAGGTGGTATGGGGGCGCAGCTGGGCCGATCGTCTCGACCGGCTGATCCTGGCCCTGACTGCTCTGAGCATACTGATCGGTCTGGTGGTGAGTCTTGCCAGTGTGTTCGTCATCAGCAACACGGTAAAACTCACCGTGTGGGCCCGCCGTGATGCCATCGAGATCATGAAACTGGTAGGAGCGACCGATGGCTTCGTGAAGCTGCCTTTCTTTATCGAGGGGACCCTCCAGGGAGCGGCCGGGTCGGGATTCGCGCTTCTCATCCTCTACGGCATCTACGGCTGGGTTCTGCCGAATCTGGCGGGGCTGGTGTTCCTGCCCTCCGGAGTCAGCGGGGCCATCATGATCATGGGCGCAGCCCTGGGCGGCATCGGCAGTCAGGTCAGTATCAAGCAGTTCCTGGAGGTGTAGGGTGCGGATTCCGGGTCGAGGCGGGATCGTCGTGACACTCAGCTGCCTGCTGGTGCTCTCCCTGCCATCATGGGTCCACCCGCAGCAGCCGGCCAGGATATCCGAACTCGATCAGCGGATCGCCGAGCTCCAGCAGGAGATCGAGAATGCCCGTCTGCGGGCCGAGCAACTCTCCCTGGACGAAACCCGGCAGGGAGAACTCCTGCAGGAACTGGGTACGCAGATCTCCACCTCGGAACAGCTCATCAACGCCCTCACCCGCCAGATCCGCACCAGTTCAGCCGAGGCCGCGCAGCTCCAGGAGGAGATCGCGGAGCTCGACGTGGACCTGATTGTGCTCGATGACGCCGTTGCGGCGTACATCGTCGGACTTTACAAACATGGTCGCCGACGCTCCCTCGAGATCGTGCTCGGCAGCGATTCCTTCACGGAAGGGATCAAGCGCCTCAAGGGAATCACCATCCTGGCCACCCGCCAGCGGGAGGATGTGGATCGACTGGCTGAGGTCCGCGATCTCCGGATACAGAAACGGAGCGATGTGACCCGCTCGCTCAACCAGCAGCAGCAGAGCCGGACCGAGCAGCGGGAGGCCCGCAACAATCTGAGGGACCGGCGGCAGGAAGCGCAGCAGCTGCTGAACGTGATCGCCAGCGACCGGGTCCAACTGCAAGCGTTCCAGGAAGAGGCCCTCGAGACGCTGAACGCCCTGATCGAACAGAAACAGGCCGAGATGAGACGTCTCCGGGAGCGGGGGATGGGCGCGGATATAGATCTGGGGGGCTTCGCGGAAATGCACGGCAGTCTGCCGTGGCCCCTCTCCAGGCGGGGAGCCGTGGTGAGGGAGTTCGGCCGCCAGGCGGGCAGGGACAATACCGTGACCATCACGCCGGGGATAGACATCCTGGCGCCGGGTCCGAACACCTCAATCCTGGCCGTTCACAACGCCGAGGTCATCCACATCGGCTGGCTCAATTTCCTCGGAACGGTGATCATCCTCGACCATGGCGATGATTATGCCACCGTCTACACCAACGCCGTCGAGCCGCGAATCGAATTCCGTGATCCAGTCTATGCGGGCTTTCCCATGGCGCTCGTGGGGACCGATATGCCGCCGGTAGGCGGTGAGGCAGCCGGTTACCTGATGCGCTTCATGATCTCCCTCTCCGGCACCTCGGTGGATCCCGGTCCCTGGCTGCTGGGTGGTCTCTGGTGAGCGTCGGCCCCCTGCTCGACCAGAAGCGCGCCAGGAAGGTCCTGGAACAGGTCCTCACCAGTGGTGAGCTGCCGCCCGCGTTCCTCTTCGTCGGGCCGCATGGCACCGGTCGGGAAGAGGCGGCTCTCGAACTGGCCCGGGCACTGAACTGCGCTCCGGGAAGCGCGCCGACCGCAGACCTGTTCGGAGGCGACCCGGCCACGGATGGACCGGAAGACACCGGCCTCTACGGATCGGTGCTGGGGGGATGCGGGACCTGTCATTCCTGCCGCCGGATATCAACCTACGGTCATCCCGATGTCATCGTTCGATTGCCGCTGCCGCGACCGAAATCGCCGAAACAGAATGACCCGGCCGATCCGACCGCGGCCCTGGCCTTCAAGGCCGAGAATCCCTACCGCGATCCCGAAATCGAAGGCGGCAACCTGTCGATCGGGATCGCCGATGTCCGGGCAGTGACGTCACAGCTGGCTTACGCCCCGGTCGAGGGTCGGCAGCGGGTGATCATCTTCCGGGAAGCCGAGCTGATGAACGAACAGGCTCAGAACGCGCTCCTGAAGTCACTCGAGGAACCGCCTGACCACACGCTTATCATCCTGACGACCAACCGGCCCGAGGCCCTGCTGTCGACCGTGCGCTCCCGGTGCCGGACGATCTATTTCGGTCCCCTGCCGCGTGATGTCATCGCGACCTGGCTGGAGGGAGCGGGCCTGGTCATGCCCGGGGGAGCGGATTTTGCGGCCCTGGCCAGGGGCAGCCTCAAGCGGGCTATCGCGATCGCGGAGGGTGGTGTCCCGGCCAGGGAGGAAGCGCTCCAGATTCTTTCGTGGGTTATCGAAGGACGAAGCCCGGAGGCCCTGAAATGGGCAGCCGCCCACGCCTTCAAGAGTGGCCGGGGAGCCCAGGTCACAGCCCGCCAGGTCCTTGATGAACTGTTATCTCTCACCAGGGACGTAGCTGTCCTTCAGGCGGGGAGCGAGGTGCCCCTCATGAATCCCGACCAGGAGCAGCTCCTCCGCTCGGTCGGCGCCGGGGCCTCTGTCGGTGCCGGTGTTGAAGCCCTTGAAGCGATCATCACTGCCCGTGGTGAGGTTGACAGATTCGTCAATCTGGCCTTGATTTACACTTCGTTGTTCGAAGCCCTCAAACCACTCGGCGCGTAACCCCCGGGTTCGCGCCCTTGAGAGAACCGTGGCTGTTCCCGTGAATGAACCTGACTCCAGCCGTTTCTATGTAACGACTCCGATCTACTATGTGAACGGCACCCCGCACATCGGACACGCCTATACGACGATCCTCGCGGACGTATTGACCCGGTACCATCGCCTGTTCGGGAAGGCCACCTGGTTCCTGACCGGCACGGATGAGCATGGGCTCAAGGTGCAGGAGGCCGCAGAAGCGGCGGGTATGGAACCGAAGGCCTACTGCGACGGTATGGTGGGGAGATTCATGGAGCTGTGGGAACAGCTCGGGATCAGGTACGACCGTTTCATCCGGACGACCGATCCCGATCACGTGGCCTATGTTCAGGAGGTGCTCCAGGATCTCTTCGACAGGGGTGAGATCTATTCCGCGCCCTACCAGGGGTGGTACTGCGTTCCCGATGAGCGCTTCTGGACCGAGAAGGACATCGAAGACGGAAATTGTCCCGATTGCGGCCGAACGGTGATCGAACTCGAGGAGGAGAATTACTTCTTCAGGATGGGGAAGTACCGGGAATGGCTGATCGAACACATTAACGCCAATCCGGGATTCATCCATCCCGACAGCCGCCGGAATGAGGTCCTCGGTTTCCTGAAGAAGGACCTGGGTGATCTCTGCATCAGCCGGCCGAAGAGCCGGCTGGCCTGGGGGATCACGCTCCCCTTCGATTCCGATTACGTCACCTATGTATGGTTCGACGCGCTCATCAACTACGTGACAGCCACCCTCGAGCTTGAAGCTCCGAGTCCGGAGGAGGGGTGGTGGCCGGCCGACCTGCACCTGATCGGCAAGGACATCATCACGACCCACTGCGTGTACTGGCCCACGATGCTGAAGGCCGCAGGGCTCCCGCTTCCCGCCCGGATAGCCGCCCATGGCTGGTGGCTGGTCGATGAGGAGAAGATGTCGAAGAGCCGGGGGAACGTGGTCAGGCCGCTCGATCTGGCCACGCGCTATGGTGTCGATCCATTCCGCTATTTCCTCATGCGGGACATGACGGTCGGACTCGATCGTTCCTTCAGCGAAGTCGACATGATCCAGAGGTACAACAGCGACCTGGCCAATGACCTCGGAAACGCGGTCAACCGTGTCACGAAGATGATCGGACGATATTCAGACGGGGTGATTGCTGCTCCCGGCGCCGCCGGCGGTGAGGAGGAACGGGAGATCGAAGCGCTGGCGCGAAGGACCGTCGAGTCAACCAGGTCGCTGGTGGAAACCCTGGCGATCAACCAGGTGATCGAGGAGATCCTGGGACTGGTGCGGGCCGTCAACCGGTACCTCGAAGTGCGGGCACCCTGGAATCTGGCCAAGGACGAGTCCGGGGCGGAACTTCTGGCAACCACACTCTATACCTCCGCCGAAGCGCTGCGGATTGCGGGTGTCCTCCTCGGTCCGGTGATGCCGACCAGGACCGGAGACCTGCTCAGACAGCTCGGGGCCTCGCCGGAATCCGAAGGCGGGTATGACGCCCTGACCAGCTGGGGGGGGCTCGAGCCGGGTGATCCGGTCCCGGGCGGGGAGGGCCTATTCCCCCGTCTCGAGCTGCCCGAGGACCTGCAGGTGTGAGACTGGTCGACACCCATGCCCACCTCTTCTGGGAGGACTTCGAATCCGACCTGGAGGAGGTGATCTCCAGGGCCCGGAACGCCGGCCTGGAAGCCATCCTCAACCTCGGCACCGACGTGGACACCAGCAGGGCCTGTGTCGCCCTGGCCGACCGCTATCCGGTGTGTCGCGCGGCTGTTGGGATACACCCGAATGACGCCTCCCTCCATGAATCGGATATCGGCGGAGTCATGGATCGCATCGCCGAACTCCTGGAGCACCCGCATGTGGTCGCGGTGGGAGAGACCGGAATCGATCTTTACCGTGATCAGGTTCCGCTGGAGACCCAGCTCAGGTTCCTGGAGATTCATTTCGAGCTGGCCCGTGCGCACGACCTGCCGATCGTGCTGCATAATCGCCAGGCCGATCGGGAGATCCGTGAAGCCCTCTTGAAATGGGATGAGGGTGTAACAGCCATTCTGCACTGCTTTCTCGGTGACGTGGCTTTCGGTCGCTGGGCGATCGAACGAGGGCACTACCTGGGACTGGGCGGGGTATTCACCTTCCCCTCCAGTTCACTGCGAGAAATGGTCGGAGAGTGGGATCGCGACCATCTCCTTCTGGAGACAGACAGCCCCTTCCTGAGTCCGGTGCCATTTCGTGGTCGGCGGAATGAACCTGCCCGCGTCGCCGATGTCGCGACCGCGGTCGCTGAGGCTCTCGGAATCCCGCCCGGGACGCTGGCCCGACAGACAACTGCGAATGCCGCCAGGGTGTTCAGTCTGACCGATCTCGGCGGACCTGCGGACCTCTCCGACTCCGGGACCTGATATATGGGACGGCGACGGCATCCATCACTCGGCCAGCACTTCCTGCATGATCCGGCCGTCGCTGACAGGATCGTGGACGCGATCTCCCCGGAGGGTCGGTCGGTCCTCGAGGTCGGACCGGGGCGGGGAATCCTGACTCGCCTGCTGGCAGCCAGAGCGGGACACCTCACCGCCGTGGAGATCGACCGGAAACTGGTGGAAACGCTCGGTGAGGATGAGGATCTTTCCGGGGTATCGATCGTCAGGGGAGATATCCTCACCAGGCCTCTGCACCAGTGGTTCGATCCCAGCCCCCCGGACAGATTCCTCCTGATCGGGAACCTCCCCTACCAGATCACCAGCCCGCTTCTCTTCGCATGCCTCGATGACCGGGAACATATCGAGCAGGCAGTCATGATGATGCAGCGTGAAGTCGCCGCCAGGCTCTCCTCTGGAGAAGGCAGTCGCACTTACGGAGCCATCAGCGTTCTGGCGGCCCTCTTCGCCAGGATTGAACTCCTGATGACGATCGGAAAGGGCGCCTTCAGTCCGCCCCCCCGGGTTGAGTCGGCAGTGATCAGGCTGACGATGCGCGACCGACCACTCGACGAGGTCGGTGAGCCGGGAGGACCATCATATGAATGGGTACGGGAGGTTGTGAGGGCGGCATTCTCACAGAGAAGGAAGATGCTCCGGAACAGTCTCCAGGCGGGACTTCCCCGGCTGGAACCGGATATGATCGCTGCCGGGGCGGAGACCGCGGGGATAAAGCTGGACCGCAGGGCGGAGACCCTCTCGCCGGAAGAGTTCATCGCGCTGGCGCGTGCTCTCTCCCCGCCAGATGGTGTATGATACCGGTTGAGGGGAGGAGTGATTCCATGGATGAATTGACAATGACGGTCCGCGACCCGTGGATGACCCCGCGCCTGGGCGCCAGCGCCAAGAAGATGTCGGTGGCGTTCAGGTCGGTCATGCTCGGATATCTGACGTACACGCTGTTCGGTCACCTCTCATACCTGGTTATGGGAAATCCGGTTGCTGAGACGTGGGCCCTCTACCGGTTCTTTCCTCCACCACCGCTGATCGAGTCGGGTATCGGGCCGCTGCTCCTCTGGGACATGGGAGCCATGATCGCGTTGCTCTTCCTCCTGATCGGTGGTACCGGTATCGCCAAGATCACCTACCGGCAGTTGAAGGGGGACAACTTCTACGGCAACAGCGACGCCTGGAGATACGCGCTCACCAGAGGGCGGTCCACTCTGGGAACACCGTTCATCATCATTCTCATACTGGCGCTCATCTGTCTGGTGCTCTGGATCGTGGGCTGGATTTCCACGATCCCCGTGGCCGGCCCCGTCTTCCTCGGATTGATGGCCCTCCCGGCTTTCCTCCTGGCCCTCCTGGCAGTGTACGTTTTTCTGGCGCTGCTCTTCTCCCTTCTCTATGCCCCGCCGGTCATCGGTGCCACCGATGAGGACGCGCTCGAGGGAACGCTGCAGGTTTTCAGCCTGCTCTGGAACAATCCCTGGCGGACGTTCGGCTATTCCATCACCGTTGTGGGTACGACTCTGGTGGCGGCCTGGATACTGGTGACCATCAGCCTGCTCGGACTGACCGTCCTGGGCGGGATTCTCGGCGCGGTGCTGGGCCCGTCATTCGATACCATGGCAGCGGGTACAGTATCATACATTCCGCTGAAGAGCCTCTTCCTGATCGACCCGCCAGCCTGGCTCTGGCCCGGCCCGTTGATGAACCTGATTCCATCGGTGGAGGTGTTGACTCCGCCACCGGGTGGATCGCAGGGTATGGCGGTATTCATTGCCGGTCTCTCCCTGGTGGTCGCGAGCGGGGTTCTGCTCTCGTATGCGATCAGCTGTCTGGCCAGCGGTTTCACGGTCTCCTACATCGTGCTGCGGAGGTTGAAGGATGGTGAGGACCTCCTCGAATGGATCGATGAAGTAGATGAACTGGAGCATCGGGAGAACGGGACTTGAGCGGTCAGAAATCGGTGGTCCTCGCAACAGCGAACACCCACAAGGCGCAGGAGATCAGGGAACTGCTGAGCGAGGTGGATGCCCGCCTGGTCTCACTCAAAGATCTGGGTCTCGAAGTGGATGTGGTCGAAGATGGCGCCACCTATGTGGAGAACGCGCTGATCAAGGCTCGGGCCACGGCAGCCTCGACCGGATTGGCTGCCATCGCTGACGATTCCGGGATCGAGGTGGACGCGCTCGAGGGCCGACCCGGTATCCGGAGTGCCCGCTTCGCCGGGGAAGGCGCCACCGATGCTGAGAACAATGCCCTTCTGCTGAAGATGCTGGAACAGGTGCCGAAGGGTGAACGGACCGCCAGGTTCATGTGCGCGGCGGTGTATGTCCCGGGGACCGACTGCCCGGAGGAGGAGATCGTGTGTCTCGGAGAATGGCCGGGGCGGATCGGATTCGTTCCGCAGGGTGAGAGCGGGTTCGGGTACGATCCGCTCTTCATCATCCCCGGGGAGGGGATCACGGTGGCTGAACTGGGGCCGGAGTACAAGCAGCGGCACTCCCACCGGTTTCAGGCGTTTACCGCTCTCGCTGATCACCTGAAGGCTTTGCGCTGACCGGCCCATCACCTACATTCATATCCTGTCCGGGGCGTGGCGCAGTCCGGTAGCGCACCTGCTTTGGGAGCAGGGGGTCGCCGGTTCAAATCCGGCCGCCCCGACCAG
>JALGWK010000473.1 GCA_025774205.1 bacterium | reverse complement strand
GTCGAGGCGGCCGGCAGTTCCGTCGACAGGATCGTGAAGACCACGGTGTATGTATCCGATATCGCCCTCTGGGGCCGCATCAACCAGGTATACGCGGACTTCTTCGGTGACCACCGGCCGGCCAGGGCGGTGGTTCCGACCCGGGAACTCCATTTTGGCTTCCTCATCGAGATCGACGCGATCGCAGCGCTCTGACAGGAGGAGGACGACATGCCTATCAAGAGGCTGAAAAAGTTTCTCAAAGAGAACAAAGTGAAGTTCAAATCGATCAAACACTCTCCGGCCTACACCGCCCAGGAGATCGCGGCCGCGGCGCACGTACCCGGCAAGGCGCTCGCCAAGACCGTCATGGTGAAGGTGGGGGGAAAGATGGCAATGTGCGTGCTGCCCGCTTCATACAAGGTGGATTTCGCGGAACTGAAGGAGGCCGCCGGAGTGGATGATTGTGAGCTGGCCACCGAGAAGGAGTTCCAGGAGTTCTTCCCCGAATCGGAACTGGGGGCCATGCCCCCCTTCGGCATCCTCTACGACATGGACACCTATGTGGCCGAAAGCCTCACGGAGAACGAAGAGATCGCCTTCAACGCGGGCACGCACAGTGAACTGGTGAAGATGGATTATTCGACGTTCGAGGAGCTGGTAAAACCGAAGGTCGTGAAGTTCTCCTTCAAGCAGCTGCCGGGCATGGACGATAGTTAAAAAGCTGCCAGTGCGGCCTCAATGTCATCGAATACCTTCAGGATCGCATTGAAGGAGATGATGTCGAAGACCTTCTGAACGAACGGCTGGGGTGAGGCCAGGTGGAGATCTCCACCTGCGTTGCGCAGGTGATGTACCAGCCGGATGATGATGCTCAGCCCGCCGGAGGAGACATAATCGACTTCGGCAAGATCGAGGACCACCCGGTTCTTTACGCCGAGATCCTGGATCATCTGGTCATACGCCACTGGTGCCTCGGTAGCATCCAGCCTGCCGGCCAGATGGAATACCATGACATCCGAATCATGCTCGGTGAATGTGATATCAAGCGCCATGTCTGCTGTCCCTCACGCGGTTCAATTCCGTCTTCCGGTCTCCGGGAAAGTCCGCCCTCCCGGGGTTCACTCATTACCTACTCTATAGTACCTCCGTACGCAATCACAGCCTCATCCAGAGTGCTGAAACAGTCAAATACTTTGTCCAGCTGCAGGGAACTCAACAACTCCATGATCCGATCATTGACGCCGGCCAGCGCGAATGATCCGCCTGCGGCAAGACAGTCCGTTCGACATCCCATCAACGTACCGATACCGGATGACCTCACCCAGGGTACACTGCCGAGATCGATGATGATCGCCACGTCCCCGTCGGAAACAACATCCCTGACCAGCTCGTACAGCGCCTCGGCAGTCCTGCCTTCATAGAGAGGACCGGCCGGGGTGAGCACCAACACAGAACCATATGCCGTTACAGGTATATTCACCGCATTCTCGATCTGTTCCCGGTCCCATCTCTTGACACTGTGACACCTGCCCGCCTACGATTGACGGACTGTGGAAACTTCTGATCTGGAATCCTCCGTAGATTCTACACAACGAATCTACGAATTGACCACCCTCTATGAGGTCAGTCGTGTTCTTCTTGGCTCCCGGACTCCCGGGCATCTCGCCTTCGATGCCCTGACCGCCGCCATGGGACTCGCCGGTTCCGAATGGGGCATCAGGCGGTTCACTCAGATTCCTGAGCGCCTGCGGACACCCGGTACATACCGTCGGCCAGGCTGAACTCTCCGCTGACTGGCTTTCGTTCCTGGCCGACCGGTCTCAGCCCCTGCTCCGGGAGGAGATCACGGCCGTCAGCGGATCGGATGGCGGACAGGTCAGTTCGCCTCCCCCGACCTGGCTCGACTCCCTTAAGCCTGAGATCGTCGTCCCGCTCTCGGAACGGGGGAAACTGCTCGGCCTGATCGCTCTTGGTGCCAATCCGCTCAATCGTCCCTATGAACCGTTCCTGCTCGGACTCCTCGGATCGGTCGGTAGAGATGGCATCAGACCTCCAGCCGCCCCCCCCCTCGATACAGGACTACCGACAGCAATACCCGATGTTAAGTGAGATCGTGGGGGAGAGTCACGCCATTCTGGATCTCTACGAGCGTCTGACCGCCGTGGCCCAGTCCTCCTGCACGGTGCTCTTCGAGGGGGAGACCGGAAGCGGCAAGGAACTCGCCGCCAAGGTCCTGCACCGTTTGAGTACCCGGCAGGACGGGCCGTTCATCGAACTGGACTGCGGCGCGGTACCCGAGAACCTGATCGAGAGCGAACTCTTCGGTCACACCAAGGGATCATTCACCGGCGCCATG
>JALGWK010000472.1 GCA_025774205.1 bacterium | reverse complement strand
CTGGACAATCGCAGCGCATCGAGCACCGCGGACGCTCTGCGCGGGATGACCGGAGTCCTGGTGCAGAAGACGACCGCGGGACATGGAGCGCCGATCATCAGGGGGCTGATCGGCAACGACATCCTCCTCCTCTACAACGGTGTCCGTCTCAACCGGCCGACGATCAGGCCGGGCGGCAATCAGTACATGAATACCGTGGACGCCGAGGCACTGCAGCGGATCGAGGTGGTCCGCGGGCCTGGTTCTGTCCTCTACGGTTCGGACGCGATCGGCGGCGTGGTGAACATGATCACCCGTCCGCCCGACTTCACCGAGGGCGGAGTCGTATGGACACCAAGTCTCAGCAGCCGCTACACCTCGGCAGATGACGGCCGGACCGTTCACGTGGGCTTCCAGGCAGCCGGTGCCCGTTTCTCGGCTCAGGCCGGAGTGACCGCCAGGTCGATCGGAGACCTCGATCCGGGTGGTGATATCCCGGTCCATGTGCCGACCGGGTACGACGACCTCGGCCTCCACGCGATCACAGCGTTCAGGTTGAGTGATCGACAGACCCTCCGGGCCGATATCCTGCAGGTAAGGCAATCCGAGGTTATCACTGCAACGTGAGCAGGAAGGACGTCTGCAACGCCGGACGGGATCGACCACACTGGTCACCGATGATGATATCGTGAACACTGCGGGCACCTTCCTGCAGTGCACTGCCCTGACTTCTCCGCGCCATACCCTCCGCTGGGGTATCGAGTACTACCATGACACGGTCCGGAGTACACGGAACGAGAGCACTCCCGACACATCGTAAGCGACCCGGGGCGCCTTCCCCGATGACGCCTCCTACGCCCAGTTCGGTGTCTTCTTCTCCGACAACTTCACACCCGGTTCAGCGACCTACATCACCCTGGGAATCAGATTGAGCCGGATCGGGTTCGATGCCCGGATCGAGGATCCGACCGGGCAGATCGTACCGTATGAGGACACCTTCCGGAACCTCACCGGGAATATCGGGATCAGCCATCGACTGAAGCCGTGGCTGAATCTTGTCGGTACGGTCTCGCGGGGGTTCCGGGCACCGAATTTCAACGACACGATCGTCCTGAAAGCCACGCCTTTCGGCATAGACGTCCCCAGCTACGGACTGACCCCGGAGAACAGCACCAATTACGAAGCAGGCGCCAAACTGGAATGGGACCAGAGTGACATCGAATTCTGGATGTTCAGGACATCGATCCGGGACCTGATAGTCCGGGCACCCGGTACATGGAGGAACGAGTCATGGACCGATCTGAACGGGAACGGGCAGCCCGATGATGGCGAGATGTACCAGAAGAAGGTGAATTCGGCCCGGGCATTCATCCGGGGTATCGAGCTGCAGGGCCGGTGGGTCGTGCGTCCGGAATGGACCGTGCGGACCAATTTCTTCGTGACATACGGTGAGAACATCACCCTGGACGAGCCGATGCGACGGATCCCCCCCATGATGGGACTTGTGGGGATCACCTGGCGCCGGGATGGGACGACTGCTGAATGCTTCGTCCGGGCCGCGACCGACCAGCGACGACTCTCGGAAGAAGACGTCTCCGATACACGGATCGATCCGGATGGCACTCCGGGCTGGTCAGACTGGAATCTGCGGGGCAGTCGCAGGTTCGGTCCGATTGCGCTGAGCGTCACCCTCGGCAACATCTTCGACCACGCCTACAAGGAACACGGCTCAGGGGTCCATAATCCCGGCCGCCATATCGTCGTATCGATCGACTGGCGTCCGGTTCGGACACCCCGGTGACGGATCCTCTCACTCTGCGGGCGGTATCCCCGGCGGCTGGATGCCCGGTGGTTGTATAAATGGTATCCCCGACCCCCCGAGGATCCGATTCAGCTCAGGGACACGATGCGCGAAGAACTGCTCGACCGCCTCCGAGGATGCCCGGACCTCCGGTTCGAGAGCGTCGATCCGGCCGGAGATGCCGGACGGGACCGGACCGGTGATACCACGCAGATCGCTGTTGATCCTGGCAAGCCTGGCACGGACCGCGGTGCCGGAACCGCCTCGTCCCCCACCGGCGAAATATGTCCCGGTCAGATCCGAGATCTCCTGAGAGAACGTGTTCAGCGCATCGACCGCCTCACGGGACACATCACGACCCTCCATGAACTGCCGCACCTGCCGGACCTGGCTGCTGACCATCTGCAGTCTCTGCCCGGGACCATCGAGGCGCGATGAGAGCGTGGCGATCCTGAGTTGCACATCCCGCAGGGCAATCATGTCCTGCAATACCACCCGACCCTCCAGTCTTGGATCGAGTCGGACCTCGACGGTCTGCGATCGGGTCTCGCCTCCTGCGCTCACCGTCACCGTGTAGGTGCCCGGAACCGCTTCAGCGGCCGAGGCTGCGAACGTCAACGGCATCCCTGGCTCAGCCGGGGCCTC
>JALGWK010000471.1 GCA_025774205.1 bacterium | reverse complement strand
CTCGACGGCATCCCGGAATCCCTCATCATCGGGATGCTGGTGGTAACCGCAGCGGTGGAGAACACGACCATCAGCCTGGCCTTCATCGCCGGAGTCTTCCTCGCCAACCTGCCCGAGGCGCTGTCGAGCGCGGTGACGATGCGGAAGGGGGGAATGAAGACGCCGAAGATCTTCTGGATGTGGATGTCTCTCTGTATCCTCACCGCTTTCGGGGCTTTCATCGGGACCATCATCTTCCCGGCTCACCCGGAAGGGACGCGCCGAGACGATGCTGCCCGAGGCCTTCGAGCAGGGCGGGGGGGGATGGGTCGGGATCTCGACCCTGGCCGGATTCCTGGCCGCGCTGGCGGTGAAGCTGATCTAGACAGGCTGCCCCGTTTCAGATCCGGGCCCTGATCGGCAGTCATCAGGGAGCGATCGAAACCTGTTCACCTTCCCTCACCAGGAAACCGTCGCTCACCAGCCCGTCTGTGATCCTCTCCAGCCGTTCGCGATCGACTCCGTCCAGGTCGGCCGAGACCCGCTCCAGCAGTTCTCCGAGTGAGAGGCTCTCTTCCACCAGCAGTATCTTCAGGGCATCACCACGGACCTGCCGGTCGGAACCATCGAATGGTGACTGCCGGCTGTAGTGAACACTCCGCAGGTTCGGGTTCGGGCCCTCTTTCGGGAGCGTGCTCCCGAAATCCATGAGGGCGTAATACCACTCGCGTGGTCGATCCCGGTCGAGCGTAGCCTCGATCATGGGCAGGATCTCCCCGTCGGGGACGCCATCCCGGTCGGGGAAGAAAGAATGGATGAAGACGCGCCGGATATTCGTCTCGATAAAGGCGACCGGGATATTGAATGCGAAGGCAAGCAGGGCGCCGGCCGTGGCCGGCCCGATCCCGGGCAGGGTAAGCAGGACATTGTACGAGTCGGGGATAAGACCGGCATGCTCCTCCACCACCAGCCGCGCCGCGCGATGCAGTGCCAGTGCCCGGCGGTTGTAGCCCAGACCCTGCCAGGCAGTAAGCAGGTCGGCGGGCGACGCATCCGCCAGGGTGCCGAGATCGGGGAACCGTTCCAGGAAATCCGGAAACTTCAGCTCAACCCGCGATACCTGCGTCTGCTGGAGCATGTATTCCGAGACCATGATCTCGTACGGATCACGGGTCCTCCGCCAGGGCAGGTCTCGCCCCTGTTCACGGTAGTGATCCCATACCGTGTTCCGGAAGGTCTCTATCTCGGGAGCTGACAGTTCGGGGGAGCGATCCATGTCGGAACGATATCGACGGGGTTACGCTTCTCCCAGCGGATTCATTGTCGGGAGGTCCCTGAGCCGGATCCTTCACTGATAGTGATTCGACAGCCTCATTCTGCTACCTTGACGTTGATAACCGAACCGATGGAGGCGGAATAAATGTCCGATATGATCCCGAGACGGCAGTTCTTCAACAGGGGCCTCGGCGCGGGACTGGGTGTCGCGCTGATGCCGGGTATGAATCGATTATCAACCGGGAACGGGATGGTGCCGCTGATCGTGACCAGCCACCGGAACCGGGTTTCACATGACGCCATCACCGCCGGCTGGGAGATCCTGGCAGCGGGAGGGTCGGCTCTCGATGCCGTGGAGAGGGCGACGAACATGATCGAGGTCGATCCCGGTGACAGAAGCGTGGGATACGGGGGCATGCCGAATGAGGCCGGCGTAGTGCAGCTCGACGCCTCGGTGATGGATGGAGGCACCTACAACGCCGGAGCGGTCGCGGCGATCGAGAACATCCGCAATCCCTCTTCAGTCGCGCGCCAGGTGATGGAACGTACCGATCACGTCATGCTGGTTGGCCGGGGTGCCCTCGAGTTCGCAAAGAGCATGGGGTTCCCGGAGGAGGACCTGCTCACCGATGGGGCCCGGGAGGCCTGGGCCCGGTGGCGGGAAGATCACAGCGACCAGGACCACTGGGGTCCGCCTGAGCACCTGCGGGGCAGGGAGGAAGCGGCCGGGATCGATCCGGCCATCGCCGAAGCGCTGGCGGTCCACGGAACGGTCAACGTGCTGGCGGTCGACTCCGCGGGGAACGTCGCGGGCATCACCAGTACGAGCGGCTATGCCAAGAAGA
>JALGWK010000470.1 GCA_025774205.1 bacterium | reverse complement strand
CCAGCTGGCGCCGCCGTCCTCCGACCGGTAGACACCCGACTTCGGATCGGCCGGGTCGAGCTCTTCGTCGCGAGCCAGCTGTTCTGCCTCCACAAACGCCGCCAGGACGTTCGGATTCGAACGGGAGACGGCCAGGCCGATCTTGCCGGTGTCACCGGACGGCAATCCGGAGGTGAGTTCCTGCCAGGTGCGTCCGCCGTCGGTTGACTTGAAGATGCCGCCGTCGGGGCCGCCCCGCCGTCGGGGCCGCCGCCGTCGTACCGCCATGGGAGCCTGACCCGCTGGTACATACCGGCATAGAGCGTCTCCGGGTTGGTCGGGTCCATGACGAGGGCGCTGCAGCCGGTCTCCCGGCCCTTGTAGAGGATGCGCTCCCAGGTCTCGCCGCCGTCGGTGGTCTTGAAGACTCCCCGGTCGCCGCTGTAACCCCAGTGGGGTGGGTCAGCACGTGCGAGATCTGGTGAGTGTCTTCGAGACCCATGTTGGTGAAGGTCTCCCCGCCGTCGGTCGTCTTGTAGATGCCGTTACCCCAGGCGACGCTGTTGCGGTTGTTCGGTTCGCCGGTGCCGACCCAGATGAGGTCGGGATTCGGCTGGAAGATGGCCACCGAACCGATCGAGGCGGCCCCGTAATCATCGAAGATAGGCTCCCAGGTGGTCCCGGCGTTCACTGATTTCCAGACACCGCCTGAGGCCGAAGCGACGACCACGAACCGGTAATCGACATCGAGGGCCTCGATGTCGGTGACCCGGCCCGACATGTTCGCGGGGCCGATATTCCGCCATCGGAAGTTGTTATCCAGGTTCTCCGCGGTGATCTGCGCGGACGCGGTCACCAGCGGGAAGAGCAGGATCGCGACGGCCGCCGCGCCCTGCGCGAGGTTGGCTCGGATTCGCATTCTCATGACTCCTTCTGTATCTGTCTTTTCTGTCGGTCTCTTTCGTGAATCAATAATCCCTGATCTGCGCTGCTCATCTCCCGACGCTGTTCATCAGGGGATTGAAGAGCAGTTTGAAGACTCCATGGGTCTGGGCCCGGCGCTGAACCCGTACCGGGAGGAGCACCAGCTGCCCCCGGCCGACGTCGAAGGTAGCCGCGCCGACAGCGCCGAAGATGTGTTCAGGTCCCTGGATCCAGCCCGATTTCAGAGGATCCTCATCGCCGAACATCATGACGACCGAGGCTTTCGGGTATCCGAACGACGATGCCGGTCTCAGCAGCAGGTCCCTTCCGTACATGATGTTGGCCAGTTCAGGCATGCCCCATCCCACGGGGTTCAGGCCGTCGACCTTCACTTCGAGAATGGAACCGGGGCAGGAGAATTCCTGACGCGCCTGGCCGGTCAGGGCATTGGTGAATGGGGCTCCGAACTCGTCGATAGCCAGTTCGGTACTCCGACCGAGCATGACGATCGTCCCACCCCCCTCAACAAATTCCCTCAGGGCCATCAGGCCGGATTCCTCGATCCCGCCCTGGTATTCGGGCATGACGTTGCCGCGCGTCTGCCCGTTGATGATCCCTGACAGGCCGGTATCGGGGAAGAGGATGACATCGTACTTCCGTGACAGATCACGCTGACCGCGGATGTCCTCGGGATGGATCGTGATCGGTTCCCACTCGAAGGTGTCGAGCACGTATCTCGTCCAGCCCTCGTTCATGTTGCCCCCCCAGGGCTGATAGAGAGCCATGCGCGGGGCGCGGGCCAGCGTGATGTCGGCGGTCGCTCTCGAGACCGCCCTGACCGTCAGCCCGAGTTCGGTCGCGGCGCTCTCGACATCGGCCCTGGCTCCAGAACCGCTGACCACGAAGGCTCCGGAGGGGAGGATGATACCGCCCGCCTCGATCGGTTCACTCGATCGGCCGACATCGTGTCCCGCTCTCAGGAGACGAAGGGCCGCGGTAAAAGAATCGTTATTGCGCGGGTCGAGCAGGAAGGTGTCACCGCGACCGGAGATGCCTCCCGGCGGCATCGGCGCGGCGCCGACCGGCTCGCCCCGATAATCGAAAAGGTCGTTCACGAAGATGGTCTCAACTCCCATCTGCATGCCCAGGCTCCAGCCGGTTACGTCGTAGGGCGGAATGTCGGTGGGATAGACCTGCGGTTCGAGAAGGTCCTTGGCATAGTTCCTGGGTGCCGTCGGCAGTGAAGGCCGAGGTGGCGCGATCGATTTTCAGTCCGCCCCTGTTAAGGATCTGCAGAAGCTTCACTACCGTCGGGGCGTCGTGCTGGTCGGCCGGGATGATGATCCCGGAAGGATGGCCGGCCCGCCCCTTGTCGACGGTGCGCCTGTTCACGGCGTAAATACCGGAGAGCATGTTCTCACGCATGTCGGCGCAGGCATCGAGCAGGGCGAAGGTGATGATGTACTCGTAGTCGACGATGTCGCGGAGACTCCAGCGGCCGCCCCGCCACGGAACGAGATATTCGGGTCGAGCGGTCAGGTCGCGGGGAGGACCGCCTCCCATCCGGCGGCCGCCAGCGGGCTGCTCCTCCGCGGCTGCCGGAGGGCCTTCCGGCGCCATCGGGGTCTCACTCGGCGAGGCCATGTTCCGGGCGGAGGCGAGTTCGGAGAGCATCCCGACCATGTTGTGCCACCAGCCGGTCCAGGCCATGGCGCCCTGCCACCAGTAGGTGAACCGCTCGCCGTAGAGCACCCCCGTCTTTCCCTCCTCATCGAGGGCCTGTCCCTGGGCGAAGCCGAGCAGGCCGGCGGTACGGTAGATCCAGGGATCCACATTCGGGTTGGGCGGACCGGCGGCCGGCATGATGAAGATGCGCGCACCGGAAGCGCCCATCTGGTGTTCGTCGAGCCACACTTCAGGGAACCAGTCGTGGTAGAGGACCTGTCCGATCAGCCGCGTCTCCGCCTGGGTGAACATGTAGGCGTCCCGGTTGTTGTCGTGGCCGGTGTAGTGGTGATAGAGCCAGGGCAGGCCGGCGCCCTCGTACTCGGTCCCGAAGGTCCGGTTGAACCAGTCGACCTCCATGGCCTGCCCGTCAGGGTTGAGGCTGGGCACCAGGAGAAAGATCACGTTGTCGAGGATGTTCTGGATGTAGGGGCTCTCCTCGGTCGCCAGCCGGTGCACCAGTTCCAGCACCATCTGGGTCGATCCGATCTCGGAAGCGTGGATCGCGCAGGTGATGAAGACGACCACCTTCCCTTCATCGATCAGTCGCCGGGCTTCCGTCTCGTCGGCGATGCTGTCAGGATTGTAAAGCCGCTGGTTGATCTCCTGCAGCCGGTCGAGATCGCCCATGTTCTCGGCCGAGGTGATCGTCATCAGCGGGAAGTCACGCCCCAGGGTCGATTTCCCGAGGACCTCCATCATGATCCGATCGGAGGATTCAGAGGCCATATGCAGGTACTCGAAGATCTGGTCCCAGTGGGCGAGCTTGTTGTCGGCTCCAACCGGAAATCCGAGGAATGTCTCCGGAGTCGGCAGGCTCTGCGCCGTGACGCGTGGAACCGCGACTGTCAGGCAGAGCAGGGCACCGAGCAGGATGGAACGGGTGGAGTGGTGATGGCCGATGACTGAGGGCATGAGGTCTCTCCTGTGGAATGGTAGTGCCGTCTGCAGGTCCCGTTTCGAGCTGGTGGGGCTTCGCCGACAGGAATCCCTGTGTGAGTCTAGGCTCACCCGCTCCGGGGGCGCAAGAGTTGTCCACCGTTCCCGGTCTTTACAAGCAGCTGTCAATATCGTTACATCTAGTGTCATGTCATGCGACGGTTGTTGCGTGACAGGGCACCGGGTACCAGCCATGCTTGAACTCCTGATCATGAACGAAGCGGATGGAAACTGACCATGGATGAACTGATCTACCTCGACAACGGCGCCACCAGTTATCCCAAGCCGCAAGC